>CAZBBU010000019.1:0-12911 GCA_964489965.1 uncultured bacterium | reverse complement strand
TGGCCCAGGTCCGGCTCGAGTACGAAGTCGGGCTGGGCGCCCAGCCGGTCACGACTGATGAACGGACCTTCCAGGTGCGCTCCGACTATGTCCGGCATGCCCGGAGCGGCTTCGGCCTGAACCTGACGGACGCCTTCCAGCGCGGCCAGAATCCGCTCGAACGGGTTGGTGATGGTGGTGGGAAGGATCGAGGTGGTGCCGTGCTGCAGGTGATAGCGCGCCAGCTGACGCACGCCGTCCGCGCCGTCCATGGTGTCTCCGCCACCGCCGCCGTGCACGTGCACGTCGATGAAGCCCGGCACGATCAGCTGCGCGGTGTCCACCTGCTCCAGCGCTTCGAACTCCACGATGTCCCGCCCGAAGCGCAGCCGGCCGGACTGCGGGCCGGTGGGCAAAAGGACTCTGCCGGTCAGCTCCTCCACGGGCTCAGACCGTCAGCGTCACCTTGGACAGGTGGCGCGGCTGGTCGGCGTCCAGGCCGCGCAGTCTGGCCAGTTCTTCCACCAGCAGTTGCCCTGCGACCAGTTGCACGAACGACTCCGTTGCGGGCGCCAGCGCGGGCAGTTCCACGGCCACGTCGGCCAGTTCCAGCAGTTCGGGCTGGCTGCCTATCACGGTGAGCCTGGCATCCAGTTCCCTGAAGCGCCGGGCGGTCTTGAGGTTCGAGGCGGCGCTGGCGTCCGACAGCGCGAACAGCACGGCCGGTGTGCCCGGTTCAACCGCGGCCACCGGGCCGTGCAGGACCTCGGCTGAGGAGTAGCTGTGGGTGTCCAGGTAGCTGGTTTCCTTCAGTTTGAGGGCCACTTCCGCGGCGACAGCCTGGTTGAAGCCCCGGCCCAGCAGCCACACGCTGCGGGCGAACTCGAGTGCGCCGCTGGCGGCCGCGAGTTCAGCGGGCGGGTGGTCGAGCAGGTTCTGCATGGCGGACGGCACCTGTTCCAGGGCTGCCAGCAGCTGCGCGTCTTCGGACCAGTGCGCCACCAGCAGGGCCAGCACGAACATCTGACTGCTCATGGTCTTGGTGGCTGCCACCGCCTTCTCCACACCGGCCTGCTGGTGCAGGTGCCAGTCCGCCGTCTGGGCCAGGCCGCTTGCCTCGTCGTTGCTCACGCCCAGCGCCAGCGCGCCGCCCGACTTGAAGGTGCTGAGCGCCGCGATGACGTCCTCGCTGCGGCCCGACTGGCTCACTCCGACCGCCAGCACGGAGTCCGCCCGGGGCTGCACCCCGTGGATGCTGTAAAGGCTCAGGGGAAGCGCGGCCGCCGGGAGTCGCAGGGCGCTGCCGGCCAGGTAGCTGAAGAAAGCTGCGGCATTGCCGGAGGAGCCGCGTGCCAGGGTGGCGATGAAGGCGGGTGCGCGTTCACGCAGCTTCGCTGCAGCGGCGCGGATGGCTTCCTGGTCCAGAAGGCCCTGCAGCACGGCCGGCTGCTCCCTGATTTCGGTGTGGAAGTGACTCATGCCGTTAACACTACCCCGCTTTGCCGGTTCACCTCGACCGCGGATCGAATCTGTCACGCAAGCCGTCGGACACCAGCTGCAGTCCCAGTGCGGTGGCGCCCAGCACCAGGCCAGGTCCGACTGCGGCCCAGGGCTGGCGGGTGAGCAGCGCCCTCGCGTCCTGCAGCACGTTGCCCCAGGTTGGCGTCGGTGGCGATATGCCGAGGCCCAGGAAGCTGAGCGAGGCCTCCGTGAGCAGGAAGACCGCCGCCACGCTTGAGGCCTGCACGATCAGCGCGCCTATCAGGTTGGGCAGGACGTGCACGGGCAGGATGCGCCTCTGCCTGGCCCCCAATGCCACGGCGGCTGTCACGAACTCACTGCCCAGGATGCTCCTGGCGTAGCCACGGGTGAGGCGGAAGAACACTGGCGTGCCGCCGACTGACAGCGCGGCGATCGTCTGTATGGAACCGTTGCCCAGGATCACAACCACCAGCAGCACCAGCAGGAAGCCCGGGAACGCCAGCAGCGCGTCGGACAGTCTGGTCAGCACCACGTCGAGCCAGTTGCCGCGACCGCCCGCCAGCAACCCGGTGATGAGGCCCAGCAGCAGCGCGCCAAGGGTCGCACTGAAGGCGATGGTGAGTGAGACCCGGCCGCCCAGGAGCACGCGGGCGAAAACATCGCGGCCCAGGTTGTCAGTGCCGAGCGGGTTCTCTGCGCTGGGCGGGGCGTACAGCTTGCCGTAGTTCTGCTTCAGCGGATCCTGCGGCCAGATCTCGGGTCCAAGCAGCGATGCGAGCAGCAGCAGGAGCAGCACGCCGATGCCAAGCCAGGGCAGCCGCTTCATGAGTAGCGGATCCTCGGGTCGGCCAGGGCCTGGGCCAGGTCGGCCAGCCAGTTGACCGCGGTGAACGCCAGGATGGCCAGGATGGTCACACCCTGAACGATCGCGTAGTCACGGGCGGAGATGCTGCCCAGGAGCAGCTGGCCCAGACCGGGCAGCGAGAACACCTGTTCCACGATGATCACGCCGGTGACAAGACCGCCAAGCTCAAGTGCCGCCAGCGGAAACGTACCCGGCAGAGTGTTGACTGCCACATGCCTGATGACCGCCAGCCGGCCGAGCCCTTTGCTTTGCGCCGTGCGGACGTAATCCTGGCTGCGCTCGCCGATCAGCAGGGCCCGGGTGAGTCGGGCGAGCTGGGCTGAACGCGGCATGGCCAGCGTGAAGGCGGGCAGCACCAGGTGGCGCAACCGCTCGCCCAGGGGGGCCTGCTCAGGGTAGCCGAGCAGCGGCAGCCAGGACAGGTTCACGGAGAAAACAAGGATGAGTACGAAGGCGATCCAGAACTCGGGGAAGGACAGTCCGAGTGTGGTGTAGAAACGGACCAGCCGGTCCCAGATGCTGCCGGGGGTTGCTCCGGCCAGGACTCCCAGCGTGAAGCCCAGAAGCAGGGAGAGGGCATAGGCGCAGGCGGCCAGCAGCAGCGTGACGGGCAGCCGGTCGGCGATTATCTGCAGCACCGGCCGGTTCTGGCGCCAGGAGCTGCCGAAGTCGCCCTGCAGCAGGCCGCCCAGGTAGCTGGTGAACTGCAGAGGCAGTGGCTGGTCCAGGCCCAGGACGCGGCGGGTGTTCTCGATCTGCTCGGGTGTGGCGTCCAGCCCCGCACGGATTACGGCCGGGTCGCCCGGCAGCAGTCGCATGCCGAAGAACACCATGGCTAGGACGAGCAGCATCGTGATCAGCAGGGAGCCTGATTGGGTCAGCAGGTAGCGCAGCACTGTGGAAGCTCAGTATGACTCATGGGACGGGCCGCACAGCCCTGTGTTGCCGTGCGGCCCGTAGACTGCTGGCTGCGCCTTCACAGCGCAGCCAGCCGAGGCCCTTTGTCAGTTGATGGTCACGTCGTAGAAGTTGAAGGTGTCGAGCAGCGGGGTGATCCAGAAGCCCGAGACGTTGGCCCGGGTGGTGGTGCGGGTCGTGCCGGTGCCCAGGTAGAGCCAGGGGGTCTGGTCGTGGAAGATCTGCAGCGCCTCGCCGTACATCTCGGCGCGGGCTTCCTGGTCCGGGGTTACAGCGGCGGTGGTGATCAGTTCAGCGAGCTCGGGGGTGCTGAAACCGACGTAGTTGTCAGCATCGGTGTAGCCGCCGTAGCGTCCGGCCGGGTCAAGCTTGCCGGTGTGGCCGACCACGGTCAGGTCGAAGTCATAATCGCCTGAGTACACCTCGTTGAGCCAGACGCCCCACTCGACCACTTCGATCTCGGAGGTGATGCCGACCTCGGCCAGCTGCGACTGCAGGATCTGGCCGGCCAGGATGTGGGCATCGGTCAGGTTCGGCAGGGTCATGGTGAAGCTGAAGCCGTCTGCGAGACCGGCCTCGGCCAGCAGTTCACGGGCGCGTTCCTGGTCGAACGGGTACGGTTCGATGCCGTCAGGCATCCAGGGGCTGGTCGGTTCGATGAAGGTGCCGGTCAGGAAGCCGCCTCCGTAGGCGACGTCCAGTACGACCTGCTTGTCGATCGCCAGGTTCATGGCCTGACGGACGCGCACGTCGTCGAAGGGCTCACGGCGGGTGTTCATGGCCGCTACGAGCACCATGCCGGAGGGGGTTGTGCCGGTGGCCAGTTCAGGGTTGCTCTCGACAGTCGGGATATCGGCAGTCGCCAGTTCGGTGATGATGTGGAACTGACCGGAGGTCAAGCCCTGCAGGCGGATAGCGGAATCGGATACGAAGGTGATCTCCACACCATCGACGCTGGCCGGGCCGCGGAAGTAATCGTCGAAGCGGGCAAGCTCCAGCGAGCTGTCACGCACCCAGCGCACGAAGGTGAACGGGCCGGTGCCGACCGGCTCGTTGGCGAAGTCGTGGCCGGCCTCGATCAGGGACGCCGGCAGGATCGCGCCCCAGCCGGAGGCGAAGTCAGCCAGCAGCGCGGGAGCGGCTTCGCTCAGGCTCAGAACCACGGTCAGATCGTCAGGGGTCTCGATTCCGGCGATGCTCTCGAAGGCGGCAGCTTTGGGCGAGGCGAGCTCCGGATCGAGAATGCGTTCCAGGGAGGCCTGCACGTCGGCGCTGGTCATCGTTTCGCCGTTGTGGAACTGCACGCCGTCCTGCAGGTTGAAGGTGACGGTCAGGCCATCCTCGCTGACAGTCCAGTCGCTGGCCAGGCTGGGTACGTACTCGCCGGCCTCGTTCAAGTCGATCAGTGTGTCGTACAGGGAGCGGGTGAACTGGAAGGACGAAGTGGCCGAGGTGATCTGCGGATCCAGGGTCTCGGGTTGACCGGACACGCCCACGCGCAGCGTCTCGGCGAACGCGGTGGTCATTGTCAGCGCGAACGCGCTGGCGGCCAGGATTCTCAAGGTGTTCTTCATTGAAGCGCCTCCTGATCTATTTCGGCCGCTGCATGTGGTTCCGGGTCGCACTGGTGTGGGCCTGGATCAGACAGTCGGCGTACTTGACGGAATGATATGACTGTTTTGTCAGCTGCGTGTAGGCTTCGCGTTCAGATACCCGGTCGTGGCGCTGCAGGTTCGGGCTAGGATTTGCGTGTGCGGCTACTGGTCCTATCGGATATTCACGCAGACATCCGGGCGCTGGAGCGGGTGCTTTCCGATGCGGCCTCACGGGGCTGGGACAGGGCGATAGTCCTGGGTGACGTCATCGGCTACGGTGCGGAGCCGGCTGAGACCGTGGCGCGGCTGGCTGAGCTCGATGTCCTGACGGCTGTCGGCGGCAATCACGAGACGATGCTCGCCCGGCTGCACGCCGGCAGCCTGCACGGTGTGGCGGATAACGTGCGGCGGCCTCTTGAACTGTGCCTTAAGGAACTCACGGCGGAGCAGCTTGATGAACTGACCGGCTTGCCTGACCGGGCGGTTCAGGACGGCTGGCAGGCGATGCATGCGGCCCCGGATTCCAGGTTCCGTTACCTGCTGAGCGGCGCGGATCTGCGCAAGTTTGACGCTGAGCTTTCCGGCACCGTAACGCTGGCCGGTCACAGTCATCTGCCGGGCGTGTTCATGCGGGAGGACGGCGGCAGGTGGCGGGTGCGGGCCGCGCGGAGTCAGTCAAACAGCTGGTACCTGGGTGATCACGGCGCAGCGCTGCTGAACCCGGGCTCGGTGCTCGAGAACCGTGACACGAACAGAGGCAGCAGTTACGGGCTGCTGGATCTGGAAGAACGGGTCTTCAGCGTCTACCGGCTTACTGATGAAACCGTGTGATTCCGGCGCCTTGTCAGCGGCAATCTGTATACTCTCGGCATGAGCCAGACCAAAGCGGAACGCAGTGCAAGGAACGTGCTTGCTCCGTGGAGCAAGCAGGCGGCAATCAACACCCCAACCTTCGTCAAGGGCGAGGGCAGCTGGCTGTTCGATGACAGCGGCAAGCGCTACCTGGACCTGTCCGCCGGTCTTGTGGCCGTGAACATGGGCCACGCGCACCCGCGCATCGTGGGCGCGATCGCTGAACAGGCGGCCAGGGTGGCCTACGTGCCGCCCTCACTGATCAACGATACGCGCAATGAGCTGGCCGACTTCCTGTCGGACATCTCCCCATGGGAGGAAGGCGGCCGTACCTTCTTCACCACCGGCGGCGGCGAGGCCAACGAGGATGCCATCAAGATGGCGCGCATGATCACCGGCCGCAGCAAGGTGCTGGCTTCATACCGCAGCTTCCACGGCAGCGCACCGGGTGCCGGCAGCCTGACCGGTGAGGACCGCCGCTGGGCCAACGAGCCGGGCATGGCTTCAGTGGTGCACTTCTTCGCGCCCTACAGTTACAACAGCCCGTTCCACACCCAGGATCCTTCCGAGGAGACCGACCGGGCGCTTTCCCATCTTGAACAGGTGCTGATGTTCGAGGGTCCGGACAACGTGGCGGCGCTGGTCATCGAGCCGCTGGTGGGCTCCAACGGCGTGATCAGTTACCCGGAAGGCTACCTGCGTGGCCTGCGGGAGATCACAGCCCGGCACGGCATTGTGCTGGTTTTTGACGAGGTCATGACCGGCTTCGGCCGCCTCGGCGACTGGTTCGCAGCCAGTGCCTTCGGGGTGGCGCCTGACATGATCACCTTCGCCAAGGGCGTCGCTTCGGCGTACGTGCCGCTCGGCGGCGTGCTGGTGCGTGAGGGTCTGGCATCGCACTTTGACGATGTGGCACTGATGTGCGGCCACACTTACGCCGGCCATCCGCTGGCGATGGCGGCCGGCCTGGCCAACCTGCAGGCGATGCGTGACGAGGGCGTGGTCAGCCGTGCGCTGGTACTCGAACCGCTGCTCCGCAAGGGACTCGAGGACATCGCCAGCCGGCACAGCGTCATCGGTGACGTGCGGGGCGTTGGCGCCATGTTCGGCATCGAGTTCGTGCGTGACCGTGACACGCGTGAGCCGCTGGTGCCGTGGTACGGCGGCAACAACTCGCCGGTGGCCCAGCTGACCGCGGCGTTGCGTGACGAGGGCGTCTACGCCTTCGGCCGCTACAACGTGATGCTGATCACGCCGCCCCTGGTCATCAAGGAAGACGAGCTGGAGTTCGGCCTCAAGGGGCTGGAGCGTGCACTGGCCAGGGTTTCGGCAGGCTGGTAACGCTCAGGCGGAGACGATCGCCCGGGGCAGGGTCACCTGGTAGCGGTAACTGCCGGAGCGGAACTGCACCTGGCTGAACAGCACGGGTGCACCGCTGCCGTCATAGGCGATCCGTTCGACCACTACCAGCATGGTTCCGGCCCGCACGCCCAGCAGCCTGCCCGTTTCACCCCTGGACTGCTGTGCGCTGATGCTGTCCCGGCCGTGGCTGATGGCGTGGCCATAGGTCTGCTCCACCAGGCTGTACAGCGGTGCCGTCCGCGCCTCGCTGGCGCTGACGCCGACGGAAGGCGATACCCAGGTCTGGCCTGACGCCAGCACCTCGTCCCCGGCCTTGCAGATGGAGTGCACGCGCAGCAGCTTGCTGCCGGCGTCCAGCTGCATGGCCATGGCCACTTCTTCCGGAGCCGTGGTCACGCCTGCATCCAGGATCAGAACGCGGGCGCCCGGGGTGTCATTGGCGAAGCTTTCAAGAAGTTCGTCCAGCCTGCTCGGTTCCACTACAGGCGTGGAGCGAACCACCTGGGTGCCCACACCCGGCCGGCGGACCAGCAGTCCCTTTCCGACCAGTTCGCGGATGGCGCTGCGCATCGTAGCGCGGCTGACACCGTAAGTGTCTGCCAGTTCCACTTCCGGTTCAAGTTGGTCGCCCACGCCCAGCTCGCCGCTGGTGATTCGCCTTAGCAGTCGGTCACGGACAGTCTGATACAACGGTGGATTCTTTCTCAATGTCCCCCCTGGTGTATTGGCAGAAACGGTGGTTCGTTATCCGAAACGAACCGCATGCCGCCGATTCTAAGCTGCTGTCCGCTCCAGGACCCGCTGATGAGCGAGGGCTCGTACAAGGAGCGGTGATACTATTGGCGGATGCTCAGGTTTCTGTCCGCAGGCGAATCACACGGTCCCGAACTCACTTCGATGCTGGACGGAGTACCGTCGGGACTGGAGCTGGTTGCCCAGCGTGACGTGGATCCGTGGTTGCGGCGTCGCCAGGGTGGCTACGGTCGCGGCCGGCGTCAGGTGATTGAGACTGACACCGCCACGTTCACGGCCGGAGTCCGCGCCGGCCGCACCACCGGGGCTCCACTCGTCATGCGCATCCGCAACCGTGACAATGACAACTGGCTGGAGATCATGGATCCCGAGCCGGGCAACGAGCCCCGGCGCAAGGCGCTGACGGAGGCGCGGCCCGGGCATGCTGACCTGGCTGGAGGCATCAAGTACGGCCACAAGGACTTGCGCGATGTCCTGGAACGCGCTTCTGCCCGTGAGACCGCCGCCCGCGTGGCGGCCGGGTCAGTGGCGTTGCGCATCCTGGCGGCTGCCGGCGTGGAGGGCTGCGCCCGGGTGGTGAACATGGCCGGCGTGGCCTGCGACGGCGGCATGGACTGGGACCGGATCCCGGAGCTTGACGAGAGCCCCTTGCGCAGCTTCGACCGCGAAGCGGAGGACGAGATAATTGAGAGGGTCGATGCCGCGCGTGACGCCGGTGACACCATCGGCGGCATCATCGAGGCGCGCTTCCGCTTCGTGCCGGTCGGACTCGGCAGCCACACCCAGTGGGACCGCCGCCTCGACGGCCGGCTGGCGCAGGCCGCGTTGAGCATCCAGGCCATGAAGGGCATGGAGATCGGTGACGGCTGGGAGAACGCCGTGATACCCGGCAGCAAGGTGCATGACGCCATCTACCGCAGTGAGCAGGGCTGGTACCGCAGGCAGAACCGGGCCGGGGGCCTGGAGGGTGGCATGACCACCGGCGAGGAGCTGGTGGTGCGCGCGGCGATGAAACCCATCGCCACGCTGATGAAGCCGCTCGAGACGGTCGATGTCGTGAGTCATGAGCCGGTGGCCGCGTCGCGCGAGCGCTCGGATGTGACGGCCGTGCCGGCGGCCTCGATAGTGCTGCTGGCCATGACTTCACTCGTGCTGGCCGATGCCCTGCTGGAGAAATTCGGCGGTGACCGGATGGAGGAAGTCTCCGCGCGTGTTGCCGAGCACAGGGCTTATACTGCTGCTTACTGAAGAATAGGGGGCGCTTGTTGACAATTGTCGCGGCAGCGTCCTACATTCAGAAAGTAGTTTGCAAAAGCCCTGTCGAAAGTGGTGAGCAAGTTAGGGTCATGAAGAAGGCAACGCCTCCAATCGAGCGGGTTCGCGAACACAGTCGCAAACTTGTTTACAACTGCCTGCTTGAGAGGCCGGGCGAACGCCTGTCTCGCAACGACATCAGCCGGGCAACCGGGCTGAGCAATCCCACGGTCAGCACCGTGCTCCAGGAGTTCCTGGCGCTGTCACTCATTCATGAGGTGGGGCAGAGCGCTGCCCGCGGCGGCCGGCCGGCCCAGCTGGTCAGCCTCAACCCGCGTGCCAGCTGCGTAATGAGCGTGGACCTGTCCGATGACGGGGCGCGGGCGCTGCTGGTTGACCTGACCGGCAGCGTGCTTGAACGTGAGGAAGGGCCCAGTTTCGGCCAGGCTGACACGGAAGAACTGTTCGCCTGGCTGGCCATGCTGCACTCCCGCTGGGGCGCCTCCTACCGGCTGGGCCGTCTGGCCGTGGCGTTGCCCGGAGTGGTTGAACACGGCTCCGGCACCGTCTACCTCGCCCCGGCGCTGGGTTGGAACAACTACCCGCTGGCCGAACGGCTGGAGAAGCAGCTGGGCCTTCCCGTGACGCTGGAGAACGACGTGAACGCGCTGGCGATGGGCGAGCTGCGCTACGGCGGCTTCGAGCCGTTCGAAAGCGCACTGTTCCTGTCCATCACGAGCGGTGTCGGTATGGGCCTGGTACTGGAGGGACGCGTGTTCCGCGGCAGTCACTTCGCCGCCGGAGAAGTCGGTTACAGCCGGCTGCCTGGCGTGACCGGTCCGGCCGAACCCAAACTGGGCGAGAGTGGCCCACTCGAGTCACACTTGCTGTCACTGGCGCGCTCGTTCCTGCGCAAGGACCACCTTGAGCTGACTGAACCGGCGGCTCAGGCCGATTTCGACAGGTTCGCAGACGACCTCGCGACGATCGTGCTGAACGCGGTCTGCCTGCTTAACCCGGAGCGGCTCGCGGTCGCCTGGCCCGCCGACAGGGACCAGCGCCTGCTGCAGGTGCTCCGCTCGCGGCTCAACCCCCCGATGCCGCTGCAGATCTCCTCCACCAGGCTGGGCCGGGACGCCAGCGGACTCGGGGTGGCGGCCATCGCACTGGACGAGTTGGCGGACGCGTTCTGCAGCCTTAGTGAACAAGGAGCATTCTGAGTTGCAGATACTGGTAGTAGGTAACGTCAACGTTGACATGCTGTTTGGGCGCCTGGACACCTGGCCGGAACGCGGCACCGAAGTGCTGCTCCCCGAGTTCGAGCAGCGCCTGGGTGGCCCGCTGGGCAACATGGCACATGCACTGAACAGGCTGGGCGCCAGGGCCAGGTACTTCAATAACGTCGGCGATGACGCACTCGGCCAGCAGCTGGCCGCCGAACTGCGGCAGCTGGGCTGCGAGCCGGAAGTGTCAGCAGGCCCCACCTCCGTGACCATGGGCCTGGTGCACGGCGACGGTCAGCGCACCTTCTTCACCAGCCCCGGCCACCTGGCCAAGTTCTCGCTCGAGAACACCTTCCGTGCAGTCGAGCAGGCCAGCCCTGGTGACCTGCTGTTCCTGTCCGGATACTTCCTTCTGCCCGTGCTGCGTGAGCGCGCCGGCGAACTGCTGGCCCGTGCACGTGCCCGCGGACTGCTGACGGCGCTCGATACGGGCTGGCCCACCAGCGGCTGGGACGATGCCACCCGCACTGAGGTGGTGAACCTGCTTGAGGACGTCAGCTGGTTCCTGCCCAACGAGATCGAGCTGGACGAAGTGACGGCACAGGTCGGACCGCTGGAACTGCACAGGAAGCTCGAGTACCTGGACTCGAACCGCGACGGATCCACCTTGGTGAAACTCGGCGGTGAAGGCGCCGCCTGGCTGGAACAGGGCGTGTTGCGGCGGGCGCTGGCCAAGCCCGTGAAGGTGGCGGACTCGGTGGGCGCGGGGGACAGTTTCAACGCCGGTTTCGTCGCCGCCCTGCAGAACGGCTGCTCGGTCCGTGACGCCGCTGCGCTGGCCGTGTCAGTAGCCAGCCGGGCCATCTCCACCAGTCCCAGGGAGTATCCGACCTGGGAAGAACTGACGCTCAGCAGCACCACCTGAAAACTGCGCGTTCATGACGCGTTCAGGCTCACCTGTCTATAACCGTTCCATAAGCAAGCGCAGCCGCTTCCGATCGCCGGCGGCGTTCTGCTTGGGAGGGGACAGACATGAGATCAGAAGCCACGACACATGAGCGTTCCGGAAAACTCATCAGGGCGTTGCTCCTGGGCACCCTGCTCAGCCTGCTGCTTGCCGCCTGTGGCGGTGGTTCCGGTGGAGGGGGCTCCGGCGGCGGTGGCGGTGTTGACCTGGGCGTGAAGGTCATGCCGGACTCAGTGAACCTCGAGGTCGGCGAAACCCAGTCCCTGAGCGCACTGGTCAACGAGGGTGAGGGCGACCAGGCCGTGGACTGGACCAGCTCCGATCCGAGCGTGGCCAGCGTCAACCCCGCAGGCCTGGTCACCGGGGTTGCAGCCGGAAATGCGGTCATCACCGCCGTCAGCCAGGCGGACACGAGCCTCAGTGGCACCGCGACGGTCGAAGTCGAAGCGCCAGCCTGCAAGACACCAGTCACGATCGATGCTGACATCATCGCCGCCACCACGCTGGAACGGCTGGATCACGCCCTCGGCTGCACCGACTACCTGGTCACCTTCATGCGGCAGGTGCGCCAGCCCCTTGTGATCAAGGCGGGCGTGACCATCGAATTCGACATGGGTGCAGGCTTCTTCGTGGCCGCGCTTGACGGTTCCCTGACTGCCACCGGCACCTCTGCCCAGCCCATCGTGCTGAAGCGCAAACCCGGTGCTGCCCTGCCGTGGAGCGGCTTGGTCTTCGGAACTGACGACGCAGCGAACCGACTGGAGCACGTGCGCATCAGCGGAACCGGTGCGCCTGTCACGGATGCGGTGTATCCGTATGCGCTTAAGGCCTCCGTGATCGTTCCCAACGGCTATCAGGCAAACATCGTGAGCAGCGAGTTCGCGGGTGGCGACGGCTATGGAATCTGGCTGGCACCAGGCGCGCAGCTGCCCGAGTTCAGTGGCAACAGCTTCGCCGGACTGGGTGCAGCACCTATCGCTCTGGACCCGAGCCAGCTGCAGTATCTGGACGGCAGCAACACACTGAAAGGACCGGTGGACAACCCCAACGCCTCAGAGGTCATCGAGCTGCTGGCCAGGGATCTGGTCATGACCTCCGCCACCGTGAAAGACCTGGGGCTCCCCTACCTGCTCAGTGGCGAATTCTCAGCGGATGCCGACTACGTGATAACCGGCGGCAGCCTGACCGTGGAGGCCGGCGTGGAACTGCTGTTCGCTGCTGGCAGCGGGCTGGTAGTTCAGGACAATGGAGCGTCGATCACAGGGACGCTGACGGTCCAGGGAACAGCTGAGGCGCCGGTGATCATGCGACCCGCGACCGAAACCGACAACACTTCCTTCTGGAAGGGCGTCGTGATCCTGTCGACCGGCAGCAGTTCCATAGAACACGCGGACATCGGCTTCGGCGGTGGCAGGACTGACCTGAGCATCCCGGCCAACGACGGCGGCAACGTGATCGTTGTGGGTCCGGGCCAACTTGAGATCAACAACACCCATCTGCATGACGCTCCCATGTGCCTGGAGCGCATCGACACAGGCGGAACTCCCCCTGTGGTGACCGGCGGAGCGGGCATGAGCACCGACGCCTGCAGCGCCACGGACCTGCCCTGATCAGGCAGTGCAGCTTATGGCGGGGACCCGGCTCCAGCCGGTTCCCCGCCT
>CAZBBU010000018.1:0-12937 GCA_964489965.1 uncultured bacterium | reverse complement strand
CCTGTCGCCCTGCGATTGATTGCACACAGTATACAGTTCGGCCGGGCGCGTAGCTGCAACCCCTGCCGGCATCCATGACCGGACACCGCCGCCGTTGCGCGACCGTTGGGCATGAGCAGACACAGCTACTGCACCTGCCCGAGTATGCCCGGCAACTTGTCCTCAAGCCTCGCCAGGTCCAGACCCAACGCCTGAACTGCCTCGTCCGGTTCGCCGGTGTTGCCAGCCAGCAGCATCTGCAGCTGGTCACGCGTTATCGGCGGGGTCGGCAGGGCAGAAGAGACGAAGGCGATCAGGCGCATCAGCGGCAGTGGCACGCTGACCAGCGGTTTCCCGACGCCGAGCGTCGACCTGACCATGAGCAGCAGCTCGCGGAGGCTGTACTCACGCGGTCCGACCAGCTCAAAGCTGCGTCCCACAGTCTCGTGCCGCATGAGTGCCCGCTCGAATGCCACGGCCACGTCCCCGATCCACACGGGCCTGAACAGATACTCACCCGTGCCTACGACAGGGATGACCGGCGGTCTGGCCACCAGGTCGTGCAGCGTGCCGGCGAAGAACCCGTCTCCGATGCCGAAGATGAGGCTCGGCTGCATGGTGGTCCACTGCATACCTGAGGCCTGCACGATCTCTTCGGCGCGCGCCTTGCTGCGCTGGTAATCACTGGGCGCCGCGAGGCTGGCACCGAGCGCACTCATGTGCACGAACCGCGTGACACCGTTCTGACGGGCGGCAGCGACGACATTGCGTGTGCCCGTCACGTGGACCTTCTCAAAAGTGGCAGTGCCACGCTCAGCGATGATGCCGACCAGGTGGATGACGGCATCAACGCCGCTCATGGCGTCAGAGACACCGTCGCCGCTCACAACGTCGCCCTGCCTGAAGACCAGGCCGACTGGCAGCTCAGGGTTCGCGTTGCGGCTCAGTCCGAAGACCCGGTGGCCGGCTGCCAAAAGCCGCTCGCAGATTTGCCTGCCGACGAATCCCGAAGCGCCGGTGACGAGCACATGCATGGGTCCATGCTACGCCCCCGGCGGTTAAGGACCCGTCCAACCTCCCGGCAGGAACGACTTCCACCTGCGACAGGGCAACGACATCGGAACGACAGGTACCGATCCGAAGAGCCTGTGCGCAGACATATACTTGGTTAATGGAAATGTCAGGAATTGTTTCCGTGAGCTGGTGGATGGTTGTGCCACTTATCATCGTCGGCTCACTGCTGCATTTCCTCGTCGACTGGTTCGGCGAGAAACGCTGGGTCGCCGTCCTGGGCGCAGTCAACGAAAGCTACTGGGAACACATCAAGATCGCGGTCTGGCCCGTCGCCCTTCTCCAGGTGACTCTGTTCACACTGGGCGGTTACCGCTACCCGGCGTTCATTCCGGCCGCCACCGTGGCACTGTACTCCCTGCCGGTTTCGATGATCGGCATGGTCTGGCTATACAAGTACTGGACGAAGAAGAACCTGCTGTGGCTTGACATCACAGTGTTCGCCATCGTGATCGCGCTGGCGCAGTTCATCTTCGTTCAGACACTGTCGCAGCTGCAGGCCGACCGGGTCACCGTTCTGCTCGCGGTCCCGTACCTCATCGGCATCCTGGTTGCGTTCTGGCGCTTCAGTCTCAGACCGCCAGCCGAGCCTGACCTGTTCGTTGATCCGATAACTGACGAGTATGGGATTGACGGTTACTCGCACCATCACTGACGCGGGTCGGGGTGCATCAAAGGGATCTGGTCGGGCAGCTCGCCGTGGCAGGTGTGACCATGTCGAGACTGAAAGTCAAGTGTCAGTTAATGTGCCGCCGTCTAACTTGGGATTGACCGCTTTGGCAAAGCTGCTCACCCGTTCGTGTGCAGTACCGCGCCCCAATGAACGTGACGGAGGATGACATGAATCGGAAACTGACCACTCGTCTGCTCGCAATCAGCAGCGGCCTGCTGTTCCTGCTGTCCGCCTGCATTCCTGGAACGACGGGCGCGTCGGGCAAGTGTGAAACCCCGGACGAGCGTGCCGTCATCCCGGATGCGGCATTGCGCCGGGCTATCGCGGAAACAGTCGGTCGGATTTCACATGCGGGAACCTGGCTGACCTTAAGGAGATCAGGGCATTACAGGCCGGTGTTTCCAGTCTGAAAGGGCTTCAGCACGCAACCAGCCTGAGAGACCTTGTGCTGCCGGTGAACCAGGTCTCAGGTCTCACGCCGCTGACCGGACTGCCACTCCGGCAACTCTCAATCAGCATGAATGAAGTAACTGACCTTTCGCCCCTCCGCGGAAGCACCAGCCTGGAGATCCTCGTACTCGGCATGAATCCCGGCATCACGGACTTGTCACCCTTGACGGGCATCGCTACGCTCGAAGGTCTGGACATCCGTGGTGCGGCCGTCAGTGACCTGAGCCCACTGCTCACGCTGCCGAACCTCAGGGAGCTGCATGTCGGGAGCAACGCCACCAGTGACTTCGGCATCATCGCCGAACTGCCTCAGCTGCAAGTATTCGGTGGCCACGGTCTCATGCCTGACGATCTGGCCTTGCTGACCGCTCATCCTCAGCTTGTGGAACTCTCGCTGGCTGGTGATGTGAGCTACAGCGACCTGAGTGCGATAGCGGATCTGACCAACCTCAGGTCACTGTCCATACCCCTGGCGGCCGGTACTGACCTGACACAGCTCAGTCCCCTCACCGGGCTCCAAACCCTGAACATCTCCGGCGGATACCTGACGGACCTGAGTGGCCTCCCCGGCTTCGCGAAGCTGGAAACATTGTCGGGCACTCACAACTGCCTGCCAGTCAGCATGGCTGCTCAGCCACAGGTCGCTGCCCTCGCCGCTTCGGGCGTGACCGTGCGCTACGAGCCCCAGCGGTCCGAAGGCTGCTGAAACTCGATCGGGTGGCTGCGCGGTGCCGCGTCCATGAGAAGGAGTATGCGGCCGAGCCGGAAGGGAGGGTCAATCAGTCGGTCATCTGAGGCAACATGATGGTCGCATTTCGACTAGCATGTGAGCGATGGCGAGCGCGCGGCGCCGGGACCGCAACTTCTTCTATGGTGTTGTAAACGGCGTGCTGGTCACGGGCGGGGACGCGTTCCTGCACTCGGCACTCGTCATCGCCCCTTTCCTGGCACTGATCGGGGCTCCGGCCGTGGCCATCGGGCTCGTGCCGGCCATCAGGGTGGGTGGCTACTTCCTGCCCCAGTTGCTGGTTGCCAATCACCTGTCGCAGCAGCCGTACAAGATGCCTTACTACAACCTCACCTCGGGACTCCGCATCGGCTCGCTGGCGCTGATGACTGCGGCAGCATTCTTCCTGGGTGTGGACCACCCCGGCCTGACGGTGGCCATCGTGCTGGTCGCACTCACGGTGAACGCCGTGGGAAGCGGTATCGCCGGTGTTCCGTTCGCTGACGTGACCGCCAAGATCGTGCCGCACAATCGCCTGGGCACGTTCTGGGTTCTGCGCAATTCCATCGGTGGCCTGCTGGCGCTCCTGTGCGGCTGGAGCCTGCGCCTGATCCTGGATTCGGAGATGGCCTTTCCGGACAACTTCAGCCTGATTTTCCTGCTGGGGTCCGTGCTGCTGGCCGCGGCCTACCTGAGCTTCTCACTGGTGAAGGAACCCCCGGGGGTTCCCGGCCTGCAGCGCCCGCTGCTGCGCATGATCCGCGAGATCCCAGGCCTGTTGAAACTGGACGTGAACCTGCGGCGCTTCCTGCGGGTCCGCTTCCTGGGGCTGGCGGCACTGTTGGCGGAGCCGTTCTACGCCATCTATGCCATCGAGACGCTCGGGGCTCCGGAGAGCGCGCTGGGCGTGTACATCATCGTGGCGACTGTGGCTGCAATCCTGGGCAACTTCGCACTGCGAAAGCCCGCGGACAGCGGCCACAACGTGACGGTTCTGCAGGTCGGTCTGGCACTGACCGCAGTGGCGCCCCTGCTGGCCCTGCTTTCCGGCTCCTGGCAGCTGTTCGCGCTGGTGTTCGTACTCACCTCGATGGCGAATCATGCTGTCGGCATCGCCTCGTTCAACCTGCTGTACGCCATCGCCCCGCCCGGCGACAGGCCGCTCTACATCGGCCTGTCCAACACGGTGCTGGCGCTCCCCAGTGTGGCGCCCATCCTGGCCGGTGCACTCCTGCCGGTGATCGGGGCCAGCTGGCTCTTCGCCATCGCCCTCTCAATCGGCCTAGTCACGCTGGTGTTCTCCTTCAGGTTCGGCGATCTGCGCGAGGCCGACAAGCGTGCACTCACGAGCACGGTGGGTGGTGACGAGCAGCCGCCCAGCCCGGAAGTGGCCGAGATCGCCGAGGTGGTACTCACGGCCAAGCCGGACGTCAACGACTGACAGCTGTTCAGGTGATAGCCGGGTGATACTCCCTCCGCTAACTTCAGACCAGAAGCCGGGAATAGCCGGTGCGTAGAGGAGTGGTTCGGATGCAAGGGATCCTTGATTACATCGACAGGTGCGCAGATTGAAACGGCAGTTGCGCGGGGCGCTTGCCATGCTGGCGGCGCTCGTACGCCTGACCGCCTGCCAGCACCAGGGAAGCGACGGCCCTGGAACCAGTAACTGGGGTCAGGCGGTCTGGGATGTGGCGCAGTGGCAGTGACGGTGTCGCCGGCAGCTGAATCGGTGCAGTCGGTCGTAACACCCAGGTAACACCACCCCGTCTAGTTTGCTGGGCAGGAGGTGTAAGCGATGGTTTCACGATGCATTGACATCTTGCGCGTTCTGTCCGCGCTCGCATTGATTCTGGTCCTGGCTGCCTGTGGCGGTACGACCGGTGACGGTCAGCCTGCCGTGCAGAAAGGCACACTTGCTGTGACGGTGACGGGTCTGCCCGATGGCGTGGCCGCCGCGGTCCAGGTCACCGGGCCTGGTGGCTTCAGCCAGCTTGTAACGGCCAGCACCGTTCTTGCTGACCTGGCGGTCGGTTCGTATCAGGTGGTCGCCGGCGACGTCCAGGATGGTGACGACAGCTGGAACGCCACTGTCACCGGCAGCCCGGCACTGGTAACGGCCGGTGGCACTGCCACCGTGACGGTGAATCATGTCCTGGTTGAAGTCAATGAGCCGCCGCCTCCGCCGGTGGGCACACTGCAGGTCAACATCAGCGGCCTGCCGCCTGGCAGCGACGCGAACGTGAACGTAACCGGGCCGACCGGTTTCGACCAAAATCTCACGCAAAGCAGCACCTTGTCAGATCTTGCTGTCGGCGATTACGAGGTAACCGCCAGTCAGGTTGAGCTGGAGGGCGAAACGTACCATCCGCAGGTGAGCGGCTCCCCGGCGACGGTGGCCGAGGGCGCAACCGCCACCGTGACAGTCACATACGCACTTCTGGATACGGAGGTTGATACGGGCAGCCTGCAGCTGAACATCACGGGACTGCCTGAAGCGGTTGAGGCGGACGTTACCGTGACGGGACCGGACGGTTTCTCCGTAATTGTGACGGCCAGCAGCCTCATTGAGAACCTGCCGATCGGCAGCTACCAGGTGAGTGCGGCCACGGTCACGCCCCAGGCAACCGCGTACGTGGGGCAAGTGGACGATCCGGCACCGGAAGTCCTCAAGGATCAGACCACGACCGTCAACGTCACTTACGCGGTCGAGCCGCTGACGGACGACGGTGATTCAGAGATCAAGCCCGCCGTGTTCGTGCATTTCAATCCCAGTGGTACACAGCCGTACTCGTTCGACGGCCCGCTGTTCAACGAAGAGGTGATCCGGGCCAGGGGTATGCAGTACAACAACACCGTCGGTGATCCGGGCGATCCGCTTGACCACCTTCGTTTCACGCAGCAACCGGGTGACAACACCACCCGCACCCTCCAGCTCGATCTGGACTGCGTGGTCGCGGAAGGTTCGGACGCCGGCGTGCGCGTCACTGTTCACAGTCAGGATGACGAGAACATGATGCCGCAGCTCAACTGCGGTGACAGCAGAACCCTCACGATTCCCGCGAATTCTGCCACCTACTGGTACCGGGTGACCATAGAGGAATCTGGGACGGCGCCCACCCTGGTGAAGTACTCACTCAGCATCAACTCCCACTGCTTCCAGAGCTGTGAGTTCATCCCCTACGAGCCGTAGAGTCAGATCCCCTGATTTCTGCCCCGTCTATACCGGCGGGGCGCTTTGCTGGCTGCGGTCACAGTTGTATAACTTGTGCCACAAGTTATATACTGGCAGCTGGGGAGGCAGTCATGTCAGCAGGCAAGCCAGGCAAGGACAGCGGTCCAGCCAAGTTCATGAGCTCAGTGAAGGTCGGGCCCAAGGGTCAGATAGTGATTCCCAGGGAAGCCCGGGCGATGTTCGGTATCGAACCGGGTGATTCGCTGCTGCTACTGGCCGACACCAGTCGCGGCATCGCCATTCAGCGCATGGACCACTTTGACCGCATCGCGGACGAGATTTTCCTCAGGGCCGCAGACAACCCGCAGGAAACGGACGAAGCGGAACTGACTTTCGCCCTGGCAGTCAAGGATGCCGGTGCTGCCGGGGAAGAGCAGTGAGGGGCGCGATGCTGAGCATCGGAATAACGGCCGCCCTGCTGCTTGCGGCGCTCCTTGTCTGGTTCTGGAACAACATGAACTACGACCGGGGCGATGCCAAAGCCATCGAACAGGCCGGCTTCACGGAGAAGCAATTCGAACTGGATGACGGCACGGTGATGAACTACGGCGAGGGCCCGGTCAACGGTCCGCCGCTCCTGCTGATTCACGGCCAGCAGTCAACCTGGCAGTCGTACGTAACGGTCCTGCCGCAACTGGCGGAGCGCTTTCATGTTTTTGCCGTGGACAAGCACGGTCACGGAGCCTCGAGCAAGGACCCGGCTAAGTACACGGCCGCCGCCATGGGTGCGGACCTGGCCGTCTTCATCAGCGAGGTTATCGGCGAACCCGTCAGGTTGTCCGGCCACTCGTCCGGAGCGCTGCTCAGCGTCTGGCTGGCCGCCAACGCTCCCGAGCTGGTGCACAGCGTCGTGCTTGAAGATCCGCCGCTGTTCTCAACCGAGCCCGACCGGCGTGAATCCACCTTCGCCTGGCGCGACTCCTTCCGCAACATCCACGGCTTCCTGAACCAGGATGAGGAAACCAGCTACCCCCGCTACTACCTGGATCACACAGAACTGCGGGGCATGTTCGGAAACAGCTGGAACGGCATCAGCAATTACGCCAAGCGCTACCTGGACCGCAATCCGGACAATAGGCTGCGGGTATTCTTCCTGCCGCCGTCAATCAACCGGGCTTTTGCTCTGCTGGACGGTCCTTACGACCTGCGATTCGGTGACACCTTCTACGACGGTTCCTGGTTCGACGGCTTCGATCAGGCGGAAACGCTGTCACGCGTCGAGGCGCCGACCGTTGTGATCCACGCAAGTTGGCAGTACTCGGACCAAGGCGTCCTGTTGGCCGCAATGGATGGCGATGATGCCGCGCGCGCCGTTGAGCTGCTGCAGAACGGCAGGCTGGTCAGCATCAAGTCCGGGCATGACGTGCATACCGAGAAGCCCGACGAGTTCGTGCAGGTGCTGGTCGAGCATTTTCTATAGCGGGGTCCGCAACGCGGTGGTGGCGGGCTTCATAGCCGGGCTTGCTGGCGTCGGCTTCGGGGAACCAGAGGACCGATACAGCGGCAGTCCTACATGAGCGTTTTCGAGTCACCAAAAGGTCAGTTATTCTGGGACGTTTCTGCTGATGATCTCAAGGCAGAGGCACGGGAGAAGTTGAGAATGACACCGCTGCTAACCGCTTACGTGACCGGACCCCATACTCTGCGCCGGTAACCCGGAGTTGGCAGCGGGAGCTGGATAACCGCAGAAAACTACTCACATAGAAGAATCCGGGTGCGCCTACTTGATGGACCCGGCGGTGAGGCCGGTGACCAGGTACCGCTGCATGAAACCGGCAAATAGCAGGCCGGGCAGGGCAATCAGCATCGCCAAGGCACTCATGTCCTGCCAGTAAATCTGCATCTCTCCCAGGGTCTCGGCGATGACTACCGGCATGGTCTTGGCATTGAGGCTGGAGAAGATGAACGCGAAAGTGAACTCGTTCCACGCCAGTATGAAGATGAAGGTTGCGGTGGCGGCCAGCCCGGGAAGGGCGAGCGGCATGGTGATGTGACGGAGTGCCTGCATCGTGGTGCAGCCATCAACCCGGGCTGATTCCTCCAATTCCCTGGGAATCGTGTCAAAGAACGATTTCAGAATCCAGATTGCGAACGGCACGTTGATGGCCGCGTATACGATCACCAAGCCCAGGTGGGTATCCAGCAGTCGCAGGTCACGCATGAGCAGGAACAGCGGGATTACCGCTGTGATGGGCGGCAGCAACCTGGTGGCGAGCACCGTCATCAGCAGCGAAGTGCGGCCCTTGAACTTCAGTCGCGAGAAGGAATAGGCGGCGAGGCTGCCCACCAGGGTTGTCAGTAGGGTGGCAAAGAATGCAATAACAACGCTGTTCGTCAGAAACGGCAGGATGGAGGAAGAGCCGAATGACAGGAACTTCTGGTACGACTCGAAGTTGACGTCAAAGAAAAGCTTCGGCGGGAAAGCAAAGATGTCACTGCGTTCCTTAAGTGAGGTCAGGGCCAGCCACAATATCGGCAGCAGCGACCAAGCGGCGAAGAACACGATCAGCACAATCTTGAAGACCCCGTAACGACGCTGGAACAGTAGCGGTGTCATCAGTGCTCAACCTCCCGGTAAACGAGCCGTATATAGCCCAAACTGATCAGCGCGCCCAGCAACATGAGCACCACGGCGATCGTGGCAGCCTGCCCGCCATCGAAGTAGCGGAAGTACGTTCGGTAAATGTATATGCCGTACGGCTGGGTGGATATGCCCGGACCACCACCCGTCATGATGTACACCAGATCGAATACCCGCAACTTGACGATGGTCTGGAACAACAGGGCAATCGTGAGCGATGGGCGCAGTAGCGGAAGAATCACGTGCCACAGCTCCTGCCAGGCATTGGTGCCGTCCATGCGCGCGGCTTCCAATGATTCCTTTGGAATGGACGTGAGTCCGGCAAGCAAAATTATGGTCACGAACGGAGTGGATCGCCAAACTTCGGTGATGACCACGGCCACCTGCGCAAGGTCCGAGTTGCCCAGCCAGTTCACCGGTTCCATGCCCACCAGCGTTATGAAGAAATTGACCAGTCCGAAATCGTAGTTCCACAGCAGTCGCCAGTTGAGACCCACGGCGATTGGTGCAATCAGATACGGAAGCAGGATTACGGTAGCCAGCCATTTGCGGGACTGGAACAGCGATGATAGCAGCAGCGCTCCGAGCAGCCCGAATACGAACTCAAGGAGAATGGTCAGTACCACAAAGATCGCGGTGAATTCGGACACCTGCCAGAAATTCTGGTCCGTCAGCAGCTTGATGTAGTTGTCGAAACCAACAAACTTGGTGGCTGCCGGGTTGGTGTAGCGCCAATCAAAGAACGACAGATAGATGTTGTAGAAGAGCGGATAAATGAGCACAACACCGAGCAGGATGAAAGACGGTGCCAGCAGAAGATACGGGACCGACGTGCGGGCCAGGCGGGACCTTTTGGTGGCCCCGCCTCCCGCGCTTCCGGCAGCCAGTTCCTTGCTCCGGAAGTCTGCCACTCAGAGCAGTCTGTCAATCTGCTGGCACATCGCCTGGGCGGCCTGCTCAGCGGTCTTGCTTCCTTCTATCGCAGCGGTCAGCTCGATGGACATCGCGTCGGCCATCTCCGGGAAGCGGGGGTGCGACGGCGTGAAGCTGGAGGCGGCTGTTGCCTGCAACCACTCCGCGCCGAGCGGGTTCTGGGCGATGAAGGCGCCGTCCACGTAGGTGCTTTCGCGCACAGGTGCGTTGGCGTACTCCACTGCCATTGTGATCTGATTCTCGATGTTGGTCAGCCACTGGACCAGCTGCCAGGCAGCGTCCTTGCTGTCACTGTTGGCGTCAATGGCAAGGCTCCAGAGGGTGTTGAGGCTTCGTCCCGCTTCCACACCGTCTGCGGTGGGTGATACCGCCCAGCCGACCTGGTCGACCTCGAGTTCATCCACCAGTCGACCGTAGTAGGGCGAGAAGTAGATGCCCATGGAGGCGCGGCCCGTCTGCAGCTGACGAATCTGTTCGTCACGTCCGATAGCGAACAGGTCAGGCGGCATGTAACCGGCCTGGAACAGGTCGGCCCACAGCTGAATCGCGCCCACGCCTGCTGGTTCCGTGATGACGCAGGCATCGCCGGCATCGTTCAGGATGGTGCCGCCGTTGGCAAACAACAGTCGGCCGAAGTCCTGGGCGATTTCGAAGCCGGGGATGCCGCGCTGAACCAAGCCATAGACGTCGGTGCTGCCATCGCCGTCAGTGTCACGGGTCAAGGCCTCGGCAGCTGCACGAAGTTCCTCGAGGGTGGTCGGCGGCTCAACGCCTGCTTCAGCCAAGTGATCCGCACGGTAGTACAGCATGGTTGTGCCGCCCCTGAACGGGACGGCCAGCAAATCGCCGTCGACGGTGTTGATGTCAACCAGGGACGCGATCAAATCACCCGACTGATAATCTTCGCCTGTGGCAGCCAAGCGGTCCTGCAACGGTTCCAGGAAGGCTGCGATTTCTTCGTTCATCCAGGCATCCTGAAGGGTGGCGACGTCAAACTGCCCGGTGCCGCCCACGTACTCGATTACGGCGCGCTCGCGCAGCTGGTCCGTGGGTGCCGTGACGACGTTCACGACGATGCCGGTTTCAGCGGTGAAGGAATTGATGACGCCGCCGTCGCCGCCTGTCGCAGCGTAGAGGGTCGGGTGAATCAGGATGGTGATTTCTTCCTGGGCCGTGGCCGCACCCATGAGGGTGAAGCCGGCGATGGCCAGTGCGGCGAGTGCAGAGCGTGTGGCATTGGTTCTATTGCGGTTGGTCATCTGCTTCCTTTCGGTACAGCTGGACTCGGTCGTGCCTTTGACGCAATTACTGCAATGGGCTTCAGCAGAATTCGTTCTGCCGGGAGGGAACTTCAGGCGCTGGGTAGTGCGCCAGCATGGGCTCAGTTTGTTCCGTCAACAACACCTCCTTGAGCTTTGATGGTTGCCCGCAGATCCGTGACGTCCACATGTCGGGTATCCGTCAAGCCGGCACCCTTCATGAGAGCAGCGGCTGTGCCAGCTGCCTGGCCCATGGCCATGCACGGACCCATGACGCGGGCGGACCCGTTCGCTTCCCGACTTGAGGAGAAGCAACGTCCTGCTATGAGTACGTTCGTCAGGCCCTTGGGGATCAGGCAGTCGAAAGGTATGTCGTATGAGCGGCCGTCCTTAACGGGAATGCGTTCCTGGTCACGGCCGCTGCCGTGCAGATCCACATGATGGGCTCCCTTGGCGATGCCGCGTTCTGACTTGCGGCCGTCCAGGACGTCATCGGTTGTGAGCTCGTACTCGCCGACGATTCTGCGGGTCTCGCGGATGCCTACCCGTGGAGCAACCCCGGAGATGTGGGCATCGGCGAAGCCGGGCACGTCGTCCTGCAGGAAGCCGGTGCACTGCCTGACCTGTGTCGTCAGCGTAGAAAGCGCGGCGCTCAGGGCATTCATGTCCGTCGCGTCGATCTTGGCGAGGCGTGTCGTGTTGAGCCCCACCTCGCGGCGCTGCAATGACGTCGGCCACATGTAAACCGCAGTTGTCTCGAACATCCGGCCTTCTGAGATCGCCGCGTTCATCACGGTGCCGTCCGCATCGAGCACCGAGAACGGCAGGCCCGCTTCCGCCACGGCTGCAGCACATTCGGCCCGGGTTTTCTCGATTACCGGATTCTCGGCAAGGATGAACTCATTGGGATTGTCCCGCATGAAGTTCAAGTACTCAGCAAAGTCAACGTTGCCCAGTCGGAACACCAGGCTGACGGGCTGGGTTTCGCCTTTCGCGCCACCCTGGCGGTAATCGGCGCCGGCCGTGATGGCCAGGTCGCCGTCACCGGAGCAGTCGATGAACGTGTCCGCGGTGATCAGCGTCCTGCCGTTTTTGTTGACGGCAATGATGCCTTCAATGCGGCCGTCCTTGAGCACCACGTCTTCTGCAAGTGTGTACAGCAGGGTCGTGACGCCCTCTTTGGCCAGTTTCTCTATAAGCACGATCTTGAGGATCTCTGGATCGAAGCAGACACCCCAGTTGAGTCGCCAGTCGAAAACAGGTCCCACGTAGCCGCCGAGTTCATCGCTGGCATCGAGCAGCTCGCGCATGATGCCGCCGACAATCCATTCGCCACGAGCGTTCAGCGCGCCGTCAATGGGCAGACCGCTGATGAGTTCGCCTCCCACCATGGGCCCGCTTTCGAGTAGCAGGGTCCTGGCACCATTGCGTGCCGCTGCCAGGGCCGCTGAGACACCGGCGCTGCCGGCTCCGATGACGACGACGTCGTAGTTTCTGGATTTCATTGCCTGCGGCATTTTTCCCTTTCCTCATGGCCCCGTTGGGATGTGCCGGCCACGTTGGCACGCATTGCGGTAATCACAGGATCTTCTCCACGCTTTCGATGTGCTGATACATCAGCGATTCCGCCGCGTCGGCGTCGCCCTCCGAGATGGCGAGGCCGATGAGTCGGTGAAAGTGCTTGCCTTTCTCCCTGACAACAGGGTTCTCGGCGGGGTGCGGCGAGCTCTCCTTGAACAGTTCGTAGATGGCGGTGACCATCTGGGCGATTACCGGGTTGTGCGAGGCGAGCACGATGAGGTGGTGAAACCGCAGGTTGTGTTCGGTCCAGCGTTCCACGTCCAGCATCTGGTGCGCATCGGTGCGGGACGCTTCAAGAATGGCTTCGCGCTCGGCCTTGCTCGCGCGGGTGGCAGCGAGGGCGGCAGCATGGGGCTCCAACAGCCGGCGTGCCTCCAGAAGCTGGGCCCTGGTGGGGCCGCCGTGCAACTGCAATTGTTTGAGCAGGTCGTCGTGTGAGCCCAGAGACTTG
>CAZBBU010000017.1:11125-13072 GCA_964489965.1 uncultured bacterium | reverse complement strand
GCGGTTCGAGCCTCGGTTGGCGGGGTTCGCCGGGTACGTCCGGGTCCCAGATCTGGAGTGCCCCCGCGACGTCGCGACCGTAGCGGCGGAGCAGGCCGATTGTGTCGTTCTCGGGCACGTCCGCTTCCTGGGCCAGCCGCTTCAGCATGCGACCTTCTGGAAGCAGCTCCTGGAAGAAGTTGCGGCGTTTCTGCTTGTGCACCCGCGTGGGCACCAGCGCCAGTGGGACGGCGACCGACAGCAGGGGGCTGTCGATGCCGAACGTCCGCACTGCGCCCGGTTCGAACTCCAGGTCGAACGAGCGCCAGTCGCCCTTCAACGTGCCGATACGGGTGCCGTACAGTTCTACGGCCAGCTCAGCCATGCTTCTCGGGCGATCTGATGGTGGCGGATAATTCGACGTCGACTTCGCGCATCATGGCGAACAGCCGCTCCATGAAGATGGAGGGTTTGCCGGCCTCGATCTCCCAGATGTAGCGCTGCGTGGTGCCCAGGCGCTCGGCGAGTTCGCGTTGGCTCAGGCCCTGTAGCAGGCGTCCCTGTTGCAGTATCCTTCCCAGCGACTCGGCGCTGGTGACTTTCCCGGTGAACTCCATCTCCGCCTCCTGACTACTAAATCGTAGTCATTATACGTGACTACTAAAACGTAGTCAAGCTAGCCGACTACGATATAGTAGTCGTGATTGCGGGCGATCGATTGTTGCCGGTTTCCGTTGGGGCTGGTTTCTCCGGCAGGCGAGAGTCAGGACCGCTGCCACTGAGGGGAACCAGCCGCGCCACTGCCATGGAGTCATGCCATGGGAATACTGCTTGGTCTGCGCCTGATGGGGAACAGCTGATAGAGTTGCGGTTACATGATCAGTGAACAGACTTCGCCTGAGGCGGTCAGCACCCTGCGGGTGGTCATGACCGACCTCCTGAGGCGCAACAACTACGTGCTGGAGAAGAACTGTGAAGGGATCAGCCACGACAAGAGCCTGATCAGGCTCGGCGATGACGGCAGTAACTTCAATTGGCTGCTCGGTCACATCACAGCCTCCCGTGACGTCTGCACCCGCCTGCTCGGTGCCGAGACGCAGTGGCCCAAGGACCAAGGTCGTCGCTACGGACGCGGTTCAGGGGTGGTGCCACCCGAAGAGGCGGAGGAGTTCAACGGCCTGCTGGCGCACGCGATCAGGTCCGGTGAGCGTCTGCAGGCGGCCCTTGAAGCTGCCAGCAACGAAGAACTCTCGCTGCCCAACCCACGCAATGCTGACGAGCGGGTTGTGGACGCCATCTTCTTTCTGATCTGGCATGACACCTACCACGCGGGGCAGACGGCGCTCTACCGGCGTCTTGCCGGACTGAGTGGCGTATTCGGCTGAAGTCACAGGAGGAGCATGATGGCGGACGAACTGGACCAGAGGAAGCCTGAGCGGCAGAGCTACACCGGCTACGGCGGCATGGGACCGGGTGCGTCGACCCTCGGCATCACCCTGGTGCTGGTTGGCGGCTATTTTCTGCTCCGTAACGTGTTCGGGATCGACATCGACAACTGGTGGGCGATCTTCATCCTGATTCCGGCCATCTTCCTGCTGGGCACCACCGCGAGATTCTATTCTCAGGATGGAAGCATCACACCGCGCGTGGCGCAATCAGCTGCTCCGGCGTGCATGATGATTCTGGTGGCACTGATATTCCTCTTCGACCTCGACTGGGGGACCGTGTGGCCACTGTTCCTGATTGTCGGCGGTCTGTTCGCCATCCTGGCCAGCAGGCGGAGTTAACCCAAGCCTGACGCGCTGACAATTTGCCGCACCAGCTGTTCGGGTTCAAGCATGCAATCAACGACCAGGGCGTCACCTGGGGTTTCCAGGGCATCGAACTGGCTGCGCAACAGGGCGCTCGGCATGTAATGCCCCTGGCGCTTCTCCAGGCGGGCGCGAATCTGCTCGAAGTCACCGTGCA
>CAZBBU010000017.1:0-11115 GCA_964489965.1 uncultured bacterium | reverse complement strand
GAACGAAGCTGATATCGGTGAGGTCGCCGCGCAGAGTGGCCCGGTAGTCTTCCTTCAGTGCCGAGCAGGCCAGCACCAGGTCATCGGTGGTTGCAATCAGTTCATGCAGCGTGGCGAGCCATGGTTGCCTGTCCTCGTCGGTCAGCGGATGGCCTGAACGCATCTTCTCGACATTGGCGGCGGAGTGGTGATCGTCAGCGTCCACGAAAGTCCAGCCGAGGTGATCCGCCAGCAGCCTGCCGATCAGGCTCTTGCCGGAGCCGGAAACGCCCATCACCACGATCGTTCTTGGTGTCACTGACGCAACCTGTAGAGGTTCTCGCCCGCGTTCTCAACGAGCAAGAAACCATCTTCCTCGCGGCCTCGCCAGTCTTCAACGTTGATTGTGTCCGGGTCGCGGTAGCCAAGATTGACGCGTTCGCAGGTTTCCCGGTCTATGCCGGTGGCCAGCGTGACCTTGATGCGGGGGAGCTCCTGTCCGGCTTCCATGCGTCCGTGGCCTTTCACGTGGGTGGAGTGCGCCAGGGTGGTCCAGGCAATGTCCCTGAACTTCTCCCAGTCAGCCAGGAAGTAATCCCGCACGTGATAGCCCACCTGCTCGATCAGGTGGCCGTGTGTCGCGCTTATCTCATTCAGGTGAGGGGCGTAGATGATTATCTCTCCGCCGTCTGCCACCACCGGTTCGGTCTTGTACATCGCTTTGGCGGCCGTCCACAAGTCGTCATAGCGGAGTCCCGGCATGGACAGCACGCTCTTGAAGGGCCGGTCATAGTAGCGGATGTTCAGTTGCGCGGACAGGTCAGCTGCGTTCGACCAGGCCGCCAGGTGATCACCCGTGAACACACCATGCAGTGAACTGCCACGCATCGCCAGTTTGATGCAGGTGACGGGCTTGTGGGCGGTGATGAATTCTGCCGCGTGGTGCAGTACGCGCCGCACCGGTGTGTCCTTGACGCCGATCGTTGCGTAGCTTGTGGAAAGCGCGCCCAGCCAGTGACTGCTGTCGATGATTTCCGGTCCGCTTATGCCGGGGAAGAGATACTTGGCGCCGCCGGAGAACCCTGCCACTTCGTGTGGGAATACCGGACCGACTATCAGTACGTGGTCGTATTCGAACACCAGGCTGTTGATCTTCACGGGCGTAGTGCGTGCAACCAGGCCGCCCGTCAGGCTTTCCATCTCCGCGGCTGTAATGGTGCCGGCCAGGCTGAGTGCGCTTGGCTGGTCCCAGGCGTGGTTGAGCACGCGTGACCGAGGGGTGTACTGGCTTCGCTGGCTGGCATCCATGCCGACCAGCCGGCTGATGGCTTCCTCGCTCATCGGCTGATGCGTGCCCAGCGCAATGAGGTAGTCAAGTCTGGTCGCGTCGGGAAGGAGTTCACCAAGCAGCCTGTATATGAGTGGAATCGGCGCAGTCCGGGTGCCGTCGGGGATGACCACCAGCACGTTCTTACGGCTGGCTCGGTCGGTCAGCAGGGAAGAACGCAGGAAGTCCTGAACTTCGTCATCCGTCAGTGGCGTGGTGACGCGGCTGAGGCTGGCCCCGCGTGCCAATAGTCCGTCCATTGCCGCAGTTTATCGCGCCTGGACCGCCGGTTGGGACCTTTGTCCCTGCCATAAATCTCATGAAAGTCCGAATCTTGGATAAAGCCCTCCAGTTTAGGCACTGGGGGTATCGAGAGGTAGGTACAGATGTCTCACCAAAGTGAGTCGCTTCCGCAGTCAACCGCGGAAATCCCCGTCAGGGAAGCGACAAACTCCGGGTTGACACCGCAGCTGGTCACCCTGGTGTTCGCATACATAGCTGCCGCAGCCGCCTGGCTGCTCTTCGGAACAGGCATCGGAGAATATCTGGGCATCAAATTCGTGTCTCCGGAGATCGACTCCGTTTCCTGGCTTTCCTTCGGACGACTGCGGCCGGTGCATACCAACGCAGTCTTCTGGGGCTGGGGTTCACTGGCTTCACTCGGCCTGGCCCTCTACATCGTGCCCAGAACCAGCCAACGCCCCCTGTTCAGCATCCGAAACGCCTGGATCAGCTTCTGGATACTCAACATCGCCACGTTGATAGGCGTGATAACCCTCATGGCCGGCATCAACAACAGCGGTCAGGAGTACCGCGAGTTCGTGTGGCCCGTCATGGCCCTCTACGCCTCCGGCGTAATCCTCATGTTCCACAACCTGTACATGACGATCGCCAAACGCGCCACCGAAGATATCTACATCAGCAACTGGTACATCATGGCCGCCGTCGGCTGGACCATCGTGGTCATCCTCATCGGCTACCTGCCCTGGTACCAGCAGGACGGCATCAGCCAGACGGTCATCCAGGGCTACTACATGCACATGGGCGTTGGCATGTGGTTCACACCGCTCGCCCTGGGCATCACCTACTACGCACTGCCTTCGTTGCTGAACAAGCCGATCTACTCCTATTCCCTGGGTGTGCTCGCCTTCTGGACCCACATGGTCTTCTACACCCTGATCGGCTCGCACCACTTCATCTTCAGCCCGATCCCCTGGTGGCTCCAGACAATCGGAATCGTCTTCAGCTTCGGCATGGTCATCACACTCGCAGCCGGAACCGGCAACTTCCTCATGACCATGAAAGGCGAAGGCCGAGCCATCCGCCGCAGCTACAGCCTGCCCTTCATCCTGGTAGGCGTACTCAGCTACTTCATCTTCTCGTTCCAGGGCTCACTCGAAGCACTCCGTTCACTCAACGAAGTCTGGCATTTCACCAACTTCACCGTCGCCCACTCACACCAGACCATGTACGGCTTCGTGGCCTTCCTGCTCTGGGGTGCCATCTACGGCCTCCTGCCCCGCATGACGGGCCACGCGCCCAACCGCGTCTGGGTGGGCATCCACTTCTGGTTCTCACTCGTCGGCATGCTCCTCTATACCGTCCCACTGATGATCGGCGGGACACTGCAAGGACTGAGCTGGATGCAGGGCAACGCCTTCATCGACTCGGTCATCCTGATGGCCCCGCACTGGCTCTGGCGCGCCATCGGCGGCAGCCTGATGTTCCTCTCACACGTGATCTTCGCCTGGAACATGTACAGGATGCGGCCCCGCAGTTCCGAGGCAAAGCAATACGCAAGCAGCGGCTCCCAGCTGGAGGCCGCAGCATGAAACTGGATTACCACAACAACCACCGTCTGCTCGTGGGCCTGATAGTCTTCGGCTTCATCGCCCTGTCCCTGACCATCGCCGTGTTCCCCGCACTGTGGGTACAGCGCAACAACCGACCGCTCGAAGGCTACACGCCCCTGACGGAACAGGAGACAGCCGGACTGCACGTCTACGTGGCCGAAGGCTGCATGGCCTGCCACACCCAACAGGTAAGACCACTGGAGCAGGACATGGCCTACGGCCGTCCCTCAGCACCGGGTGACTGGGCCGCAACCAGCCAGCTCGACTGGCTGCGCACCACCCCAGCCATGCTCGGCACTCAGCGGACTGGCCCCGACCTCTCCAACGTCGGCACCCGCCAACCCAGCGAAGTATGGCAATACATGCACCTCTACAACCCACGCTCCGTGGTGCCGGCCAGCGTCATGCCCAGCTACCCGTGGCTGTTCGAGATCAAGGCGGAAGCCGAAGCTGACGACTTCGTAGTGCCCCTGCCCGCCGAGTACGCACCCGCCGAAGGCGTGGTCGTACCGACCGAACAGGGAGAAGCCCTGGTGGCTTACATGCTGGCACTGAAGCAGGTCCCGCTCGATGTCAGCCCATCAGCTCACGGGGGGCACAGCAGCAACAGCCAGGTCGCTGCACCCGCAGAACTGGGATCGCCGGATGGCGCCCAGCTCTACGCAGCCAACTGCGCCAGCTGCCATCAGGCCGACGGTCGGGGCCTGCCGGGTGCCTTCCCGCCGCTGGCCGGCAACGCCGCAGTGACGGATCCTGACCCCAGCGAGCACCTTCACACCACGATCTTCGGGCTCTCCGGCAAGACCATCGACGGTGTTGATTACGCCTCACCTATGCCCGCATTCGGACACATGAGTGACGAGGAGATCGCCGCCATCATCAATCACGAGCGCACCAGCTGGGGCAACGACGCGCCCACCGTCACCGTGGACGACGTAAGGCAGGCACGGGAGGCAGGCGAATGACCAACGAACTCGCAACCGGCTTCGCCACTTCAATGGAAGGGCACTACACCACCCACCAGGTGGGCTGGCTGGACTACCTGCTCATAGCGGTGTCCACCGTCGCAGTGCTCATAAGCATCTATTACACCTTCAAGTACCTGCTGCCAAAGGACAGGAACCAACACCCGAAGATCATGCATCAGATTCTGGAAGATCAGGCGGATGAGACATGAGTGGAAAGCCACGCAACCACGTCTTCGTTTACCTGGATGACAACCCGACACCCATCGCTGATTACGCACCACCGTTGCGGTTCGAACTTGATACCACCGGTCTGGCCGACGGCGAGCACAACCTGAGAATCGAAGCGTTTGATGCCCACGGTCAGATGGGCGTCAGGCACGTGCCGTTCACCGTTCGCAACGGCCCAGGAATAGCCGTGCAGGGCTTGAGTCACAACGACGTTGTGGAAGGAACCATCCCCGTACTGGTCAACTCCTACGGCGGTGCTAACGAACCCAACTGGGAACCGTCACGCGCCGAGACGCCGGCCCCGATACCCACCTGGATCTGGGTGCTGGTCATCGGCATGGTCGCCTGGGGCACCTTCTACTTCGTGGGGCAGTGGAGCCCCACCGAGCGGTTCGCCGACTCACCCACCTTTCAACCGCTGGTGCAGCAGGCCCCGGAGCCGGTGGCCGAAGTCGTCGATACCAGCGAGGCAGACGCACGCCAGGGAGCGCTGCTCTACTCCAACCTCTGCTCAAGCTGCCACATGGCCGAAGGGCAGGGAGTGCCAGGCATCTTCCCGCCGCTGGCCGGTGATCCGGTCGTCACAGATGATGACCCGACCGATCACATCCGCGTGGTCCTCACGGGAGCCCAGGGCAGCACCATCGACGGCACCGAATACAGCCTGGCCATGCCCGCCTTTGGCAGCCAGTTGAGCGATGAGGAAGTTGCCCTCATCGTGAATCACGAACGCAACAGTTGGGGTAACTCCGCTGCCAACGCCACTCCGGAAGACGTAGCCCGCGTACGCGCCGGCGAGTGAACCGGACCCCCTGCAATGCGCTTGCCCCGCCCTCGGAAGTCCCGAGAGCGGGGCAAGACTTGCTGGGATAACCCCCGCTGTAGCCCCCCGGCTATGAATCAGATGATGCCACCTCCAGCGTGACCCGTACACTCCCAGATGTAATCAGGCGATTGATGCAGTTGCATCAACCTTCGCTGAGGGTCCATTCGAGCAACTCCGCAAGGTCGGCAGTGGCCACACCGATGACCCGGTCGGCGCCACCGTAGTACAGGTAAACCGTGCCGTCCACGACGGGATTGGCGCAGCCGAATACCACCTGGGGAACGTCACCCTTGATCTCCCAGGTCTCCTGGGGCTCCAGGATGGATGCCTTTGGCCGCTTCAACACCCGGGTTGGATCCTCTAGATCAAGAAGTGCAGTACCCATGCAGTACACGTGAGCTTCGTCATAACCGTGGTAAAGCACGAGCCAGCCCTCATCCGTGCGGATGGGTGGGCCACCGGCACCGACCCGTTTGCCGTCCCACAGGCCCGGTCGGGGCGCCAGAATCTCCTGATGTCCGCTCCAGCTCAGCATGTCAGTTGAGAAACCGAGCCAGATCGAGGGCGGTCGCCGGTGGAACGTGACGAACTTGCCTCCCACACGCTCGGGGAAGAGGGCGTGGTCCTTGTTGTCCTCACCCTCGACAACCGGGCCGATGCGCTCCCAGTGGATCAGATTGTCACTGACCGCGTACATGGGAGTGATGTTGGTTGGCATGACACCCTTTCCCGGGTGAGGCCCACCACGCCCGTACGCGGTGTAAGCCATGTAGAAGCGGCCATCCAGTTCCGTGACCCTGGGGTCTTCAACACCGCGTGCCTCCATGTCGCCCTGCGGTGAGAGAACTGGCTCCCGCAGGCGGTTCCAGTGGATGCCGTCAGTGGAAACGGCGTAGCCGATCCTGGACACGTAATCCACGCCCTGGGCACGGTAGTGCATGTGCCAGAGGCCATTGTGGATGATCACGGAGGGGTTGAAGACGTTGAGGGCCTCCCAATCGTTGCCGGGTTCGGGTTTGAGCACGGGGTTGGCCGGATGCCGGATCAGTTTCACGGTTGCTCCAGAGTCAAGGCAAAGACGTGCATCGTCTCGCGGTCAGGGAAGGTTATGGCCTCAAGGGTACGGCCGGTGTGAAGTTCAATCACTTGTGCCAGTATCCTGCAGTTGATGCGCTCAACAGTGCCGGTGGCACCACGGCGCTGCTGGAAGTCGACGGCGACCTGTTCGCCGAAGCGGGGCTGCTGGCACCAGTCTGACAGTGCCAGCTCGACCTGCTCAGTGCCGTCAGCGTAATGAAGCAGGACAGGAGCAGTGTAGTTGCCCTGTTCGCTTGCCCCCAGCACATGAAGGCGACTGAACTCTCCGGGGTCAATGAGCATCGTCTGGCCCTTGAGGGAGATGTTGTTGGCATCGGCCAATGTGGGAGGGAACAGCCACGGGACGCCGACCAGCTCCACCACCACCGATGGATCCGGAGCCCGTTCAGCCGGGTAAGTGGCACCGAGCGCGCCAGAGCGACTGTCAAAGTTGCCTTTGGCCGGGTTACGTGAATCCGAGAACGCATCGTTATTGAAAGCAGCACTCAGGTCCAGCCCGACGAACCCATCCTGCCCGAAAGTGACCGGGGCTGTGAATTCCACACCAGTCCTGGCGTCATCCTGCAGATCGGGAAGTGGGTCGCCGGTACGGAAATCCAGCACTGCAAAGCCGAACGCGGGAAGCTGGCTGCTGTTCTGCAGCACACCGTAGCGGTCGAACACCCGCAGGCTGACCCCTGAATAATCGGTGCCGCCAATCTGGCCGAGCGCGGCCTCAATCAGTTGCTCAGCGTCAAGTTCAACCGGTGAATCGTTCCAGCCTTTCACCAGCAGCATGCGGTCGCCCGGGCGAGCGAACAGTTTCTGGCTCAGGACCGGTCGGAGTACAAGTGCGTCGAAGCGCATGGTGTCACCGGATTGGTGGCTAAGGACGAACCTGGCGTCGCCGGCCCCAAGTTCGTGAACTCCCAGGTCGCGAATGACTTGCCGTGACTCGTCAGCCAGACTCGTGCTGACCGTTCCGAGCCGCGTCTGACCCAGACTGACAGCGGCAGAGGCGGCCCACGGTTCGTCCCGGAACAAAGCCAGAACCCGGTACAACCCGGTTGCCGGGATGACGCTGTCGATCGTGAGTGCCGTACCGGGCTCCATGACGGCCACCAACTGTCCGCCGGCCATCGTGTCTGATTCAACCCTCGCGGGCTCACCGAAGTCCAGACCCAACTCAGCCTCGATCGTCAGGTCAGCGTGCTGCCAGACCCAGGTCCAGTCCAGGTGCGTACTGGCAGCGGGCCGCGCTTCCGCCTGAACCAGGGCCAGAAGGGCAGTGATTGTGGATTCCGCACCTGCGTTGCGGTTGATGACTCCACCCTCCAGCCCGTCATAGGTCCTGCCCGTCGCCGGGTCATACATGGGCGTGCGCAACATATTGTTGCCATGCAGCCAGGAGGTGAACAGGCCGCCCAGCTCATCGAAAACCTCACGCCCAGTGGCATCGGCAACCGCGAACTCACCACTGGCCAGTGTCTCCATGCCGTAGGCAATCTGAGGTGCCGGTTTGACCGCCGGTTGCATCAGCTCCACCGGACCGTTGTTGACCAGCAGGTGCACGAAGAAGTGTGCGGCTTCCTGGACTGCGCTGTCGATCAGTTCCGGATCATCAAGCACCTGACCCGCCCTGGCCAACGCCTGCGACTGGCGACTGCCCCAGGCGTGCCACACCAGCGGATCACGGGCGAACGATGGGTGCGCCAGGTATGGGAACTCCCCCGGTGGCCCGTACTGGAACTCGGCGATGCCGGCCGCGATCTGACGGGCGAGCCGCTCCACCGCCTGGTCCTCTTCAACCTCCAGGAACGCTGCCAATCCAAGCAACAGGTTGGCGGCCGCGTCACTGCCGTCACCAGGGAACCAGGCCGGTGCGGAGTAACCATGGTTGTCCAGATAGGTCCCGTACCGCTCATCCACGTACTCGGCGAACGGTCTCAGTCCCAGCATGAAGGACTGTCGGAGCGTGACTCGGAACTCGGCGTCATCCTGGAAGTGCTTGAGGCCTTCACCGATTGCCCAGAGGGCTCGGGCTGACCAGAAGTTGGTTCCGGCGCGACTCGTGATTCCCAGCCGGTTGATGCTGCCGTCTTCGAACACGAAATTGAAGAAGGAGCCGGAATCATCCTGCATTGCGAGCAGGAAAGCAAGCTGGTCGCGGGCGTAATCATCGCGGCCGGCCCACATGTAGGCGATGGCGGACCTGGCCACGTCGTCCACATCCGTGACGCCCTCACCCGGGGCTTCCTTGAAGATGTACGGTGCTGAGTCACCAAGTCCGGGCTCCGCGTAAATCCAGACGCCGCGATGCAACTCCCCCTCAACCATGAACTCCTGGCTCAGGTGGTCCAGGTGCTCAAAGTTGGCGGAATGAACCGCCCCGGCCAGCAGCAGGCTGGCCAGGGCGACACGGAGCTGGTGGTTCACTCGAGGCTTACGCTGGCGAGCCCCGCGGCAAGCGCGGCAGCCTGGCCAGCCGTGTCCGCCACGCTCTCAGCATCCCTCACGCTGTACAGGTAGTGGAACTCCACGGTGGTGCCGGGCAGGTAGTGATTCGGTTCGTTCAGGGTGATGCCGTTGCTGGCGTCGTAGGCCGCGAACTCGTCAGCCGACCACTTGAAGACGCCGGTGCGGAACTCCTGTGATTCGAACACCCAGGTGTTGCCGGAGAGCCACTCATCGTAGTCGCTCACCACTTCGGGTTCGGAGTGAGCGGCTTCGATGACAGCGATCCCAAGCGCGTCACTGTAGGCGGCGCGCCAGGCTTCAGCTGAGGCGAAGATGTAGGCGGCACCCCAATAGAGCGGGCTCAGATTGTCATTGCTGTTGAAGCTGACGATGCCGTCGGTTACCGCCCCGCGCTCAGCGAAGTAATCCTGTGCACTGATCCCGAGCTGGTCAGCCCACAGCAGCCGGCGGAACACAGGCAGCACATGCTGCGCTTCGGGGTCGGCCTGTGAGAGAACGTTAGTGGCCATGTGCTGCAGCTTCATCATGTCGCTGTAACCACCGAAACTGACGGTGCTCTGTACGTCCACGTCACCACCGGCGAACACACTGGTAACCACGCGTTGGCCGAGGCCGACAAACCGGTCGGAAGCATACTCACTCACGACTGCAACGCGCACCGGTCCTGCCGGCAACACCTGGGTCAGCACGTGCCTGGCGCCGCCCTCTTCAAGGGTGGTGTACTCCTCATGCGGACCGTACTGCTCGTTGGCCCACCAGGTGCTCTCCGGGTAACCACTGAAGCGCAGGATGCCCAGCTCAGCGGCCAGGGTCTCCTGAACCTCGCCGAAGCCGGTGATGCGCGCAAGACCGTCAGGTGAAATCTCCACTGTGAATCCGTTACCGGCCAGGCTGCTGATCAGCGTGGCGTCGCCGGCCTCGGACACCTCGAGGGCGGGGTCATACGAGACGGCGTCCAGGGCGGTGTCGCTGGCCGTGACCGTGGCCGTGCCGCTGGCCACGAAGGCCAGCTGGTCACCCGCGGAGATCCGGCCATTGAGGTCAGCGTCGTCGATCTGGTGCGGGATCTCCTGGCCGTCGACGCTGACGCGCAGGTCCGCCCAGTCGAACGGGAAGTCCGCACCTATGGCGTTGCGGACCGTGAGCAGGTCAAGCACTACCGGTACGCCCTCGCCTTCCACATTCACGGTGAAGCTGCGGGTTTCGGCCAGTACCGGGACGGCCAGCAGGAATGATGCTGTGAGCGCTACGAGTTTCTTCATATTCTGTGCCCTTTCTGGAACTCAGAAGAATCCTGAGATGATGTCGCGTGCCTGCTGGGCGGCGCGACGGAGTGCCGCTTCGGGTTCTCGGGCGCCGTGGATGACGCCGGCTTCGTACTCCCTGCTGATCGCCGTGAATATCTCGATGAGGTAGGGTGTGTCGTCCACACCACGCGTGCGTTCGTTCTGGTCCAGGAACGCCAGCAGGTTGGGGCGTGTCGCCAGGGATTCCGCAAACAGTGGATCGTCCTCCATCCCCAGCCGGTAAGGTATCTGGCCGGTGATCTCCATGAAACGGGCATCATTCTCGGCTGTGAGGATGAATTGGATGAACTCCCACGCTGCCTCCGCGTTGCTGGTCGTCGTGAAGATGGCGATGTTCTTCGGGTCGCCGTACGTGTACACCGGTTCACCCGCCAGGCGATCAGGCACGGGTGGGGGAATCAGGGCGAACTCGAACCCTTCCGGAGCATTCCGCTCGTAGAACGGCATGGTGAACGGGCCGGCCTGTTCCAGCAGCGTGACGCCTTCGAAGAACCGGTTCTGTGCCGTCTGGCCCCTGGGTGCCAGGCCTTCATCGAAGATGGTGGCCAGGAACTCGAACACTTCCTTGCCGGCCTCGTTGTCGAAGATCACGTTGCCTTCATCGTCCAGCAGCGTCTGGCCCTGGCTGGCGGCGATGTAAAGCGTGTAGAAATCGAAGAAGCGCTGCCACCAGGTGACGTCAACAGTTGGCGTGTACAGGTATTTCTCTCCGTCCCAGTGCTCTTGAACTGTCCGGGCGGCATCCAGGAAGCCGGAATATGTGGCCAGCTGCTCAGGATCGATACCAGCTTCCTCAAGCAGTGCCACGTTGTAGGCGAACATCACCGGATTGGCCTTCCAGGGAATCTGATAGACGTGACCTGATGGATGGGTGTAGAGGTCAAGCACTTCCTGACCGCTGCGCTCGAGCATGAATTCCGTGAATCCCGGTAGGGTCTCGTGCGGGTAGAGTCCGCCGGCGTCCACGTACTGGCTGATGGCGCCGGGGTAGATGTTGGCTGCCACGTCGGGTGTGGTGCGGGCGGCGATGGCGGCCAGCAGGACCTCTTCGGTTGAGCGGCTGGCAGGCCAG
>CAZBBU010000016.1:12442-13187 GCA_964489965.1 uncultured bacterium | reverse complement strand
TGACCCGGAATTGTCCGTGATAACCAACGTGGCCCTCGATCACACTGAGATTCTGGGGGACACCAGGGAGAAGATCGCTGCCGACAAGGCCTGGCTGATGCGGTCCGGCCGGCTGACCCTGACCGCGGCGCAGGAACCGGCGCTGGCGGTGCTGGACGGTCACGCGCAGGACACCGGAGCCAGGCTGCAGGCACTGGACCGGGATTTCCACGTGAGGATGCGGTCAGGCGACTGGTCCGGAAGCCAGCTGGAAGTCGAGGCGGACGGCTGGCGACTCGGGTTTCACATCCCACTGGTCGGTCGGCATCAGGCGCGCAACGCCGCCCTGGCCGCCCTGGCTGCCCGCAGCCTGGGGGCAGCAGACGCGGCGATCAGGAACGGGGCCGCCGCCGCCAGCTGGCCGGGCCGGCTCGAGCGCCTGGCTGCCCGGCAGAGGACCTGGTTGCTTGACGGCGCGCACAACCCGGCGGGTGCAGCGTCGCTGCGTGCTGCACTGGCTGACCTGCGGGCCCGCCCGGCGGTGCTGATCCTGGGTCTCGGCTCGGACAAGGACTCAGCCGGCGTCATCAGGGAACTGCAGGACGTGGCGCCCCTGGTGATAGCCACCCGTGCCAGCCTGAGCCCCCGGGCACTGCCTGTGGACCAGCTGGCAGAACGGTTGCCGCCTGGGGCGCTGCAGGCGGAGGACGCCGCAGCGGCTCTGGACCTGGCCAGCGACGTGACGTCGGCCATGTCGGCGGTGGGA
>CAZBBU010000016.1:0-12432 GCA_964489965.1 uncultured bacterium | reverse complement strand
AAACAGGATGAACTGGTGGTGGTGGCGGGCAGCCTCTACCTGCTGGGTGAACTGAGGCCGCTGCTCAGCGGGCAGCAGGCCGAGGATTTCGAGCGCTGGCAGTGATCGGCAGGTGCTTCCAGCAGATGAGCAGCACCAGCAGGATCATTCCGGCCGCCCGCAGCAGGCTGCCGTCCTGCCCTGTGAGTTCCAGCAGCAGCACGGTCAGTCCTGCAGCGGCAACCGTTACGAACGATGCCAGGTTCACGTTTCTGGTCAACAGCACCAGCACCCCGATCAGCAGCAGTCCCCCGACAGCCACAGGCCAGTAACCGGGCAGGAGTACGCCGAAGGCGACTGCCAGTGCCTTGCCCCCGCGAAAGCCGGCGAAGACGGAGAACACATGGCCAAGTCCCGCGCCGAACGGGGCCGCAGCCAGCGCCAGGTCGGTGGCCAGCGCCGAGTCAGGAGCGACGGTGGCAGCGATGACTGGAGCGAGCAGCATCGCTGCGGCACCCTTCAGCACGTCCAGTGCGAACGTGAGGATGCCCAGCAGCGGGCCCACGTTTCGGAGTGCGTTCATGGTGCCCATGTTGCCGGAGCCGGTGCTGAAGATGTCCTTGCCACGCAGGGCGGCGAACAGCCTCGCACTGGGTATCGAGCCCAGCAGGTAGCTGACCAGCAGTGACAGTAAGGCCGTCAGCAACTCAGACATGGGCCTGCATTCCTGTCCTGCCCAGCTGCTGGCTGCTCCTGAGCCTGGTCACGTGGTGGTCCAGGTAGCGATTCAGCAGTTGCCAGTGGGCGGCGCGATCCCCCAGTTCCAGCCGGAGGGCGGCACGCAGGCTGCTTCCCAGCAGTGTCTGCAGTTCACAGGCCAGGAGCGGCGGCAGGTGGCGGCCGCTGGTGCAGTTCCCGCAGGTGAACTGGCCTGCGGCGATGTCAAGGGCAGCAGGCACGCCGGTTGCACCGCAGCGTCCGCAGTTCCCCGGGCTCGGGGCCAGTCCGGCCACCCGCAGCATTCCCCAGCTGTAGCACAGGGCCACCTTGTTGGGATCATCGGACTGGCTCAGCCCCCGCAGGCCGCTGGCCAGGTATTCATAAAGTGGTTCACCGTAGTGCACGTCCACGGTAAGGGCGTCACAGAGTTCGGCCAGCACGTGAGCCAGCGGGTACAGCTCGGGTTCGCTGAGCCTGGGCAGCATCCCGTTCAGCGTCACCTGGGTGATGACGGGCAGGTCCTCGGGGCGTCTGCGGTAGTACTGGACGTTCACGTCATTGAACAGGCTGAGCCTGCCCGCATTGCCGGCACTGCTGCGGCCGGCACGGGCCAGTGCCAGCCACTTGCCGGCAGGGCTAAGCAGGGTGACCAGGGCGTCACCGTTCGGCTGGCTGCGACGCCTGAGCACGATGCCACCGGTGGTTGTGTAGCGCGAGCGCACCGTTCGATTCTAGCCCGGGACCGGCCCTGTTATCAGTCCGCGCGTGCCTTGCCATAGGCCATCCGCAACCGGAACATCCCGCTCTTGTGACGCTTCCTGGCTTCCTCGTCGCTGATGCCCAGTTCCGCCGCCGCTTCCGCGACCGGCATGGCAGGCCGGCCCATGCCTTCGACCCTCGTCACCACCTCGGCGATTTCGGCCGGCAGTACTTCCAGCTGGGTGGCCAGCTGCTCGGTGGTTGCCTTCGGCTTCTTGCTGGCTGCCGGCTTCTTCTTCTTGCGGCCAGCGGTGCCGGGCTTGGTCTTGGCCTTGACGCCGCCGCGCTTCTTGACCGGCTTGCCCCGCTCCTGCAGAAGCGCCACGGCTTCCTTCAGTGTCAGCTCGTCCACGGACTGGTCCTTGGCCAACGAAGCGTTGTGCGAACCGTCCGTGACGTAAGGGCCGTAACGTCCGGATCTGACCTCCACCTGCCCGCCGTTCTGCGGGTGTTCGCCCAGGACGCGCAACGGCCGGTTGCGTTCCTCCTTGCGCCTTATCAGCTCCAGTGCCGTGTCATAACCGACGGTCAGCACGTCCTCGGTCTTGGGAAGTGATGCGTAGAGTGTGCCGTGCCTGATGAACGGTCCGAAGCGGCCGATGCCGGCTTCAAGCTGTTTGCCGCTTTCCGGGTGCTCACCGAGCTGGCGTGGCAGTGACAGCAGCTGCGCGGCCACTTCCGGCGTGACGCTGGCAGGGGTGACTCCGGCCGGCAGGCTGGTGCGGCGCGGCTTGGGGCCGTCTTCGACGTCCTCACCAAGCTGCAGGTACGGTCCGTAAGGGCCGCGTTTCAGAAGCATGGGCTTGCCGTGCTCCGGATGCTCTCCCAGCGACGTGCTGCCGCGGCTGCCCTCCCGCAGCTGCTCCTCGATGTACTCACGTGTCACGTCGGCCGGAGCCATGTCCTCCGGGATGTTGATGTTCACGGGTTTGCCGTCAACCTCACCCTCCACGTAAGGGCCGTAGCGGCCGACGTGGATCACGTACGGTTCCCACTTCTCCGAGGTGATGGTGGAGATCTGGCGGGCGTCGATGGCGCTCAGCCCGTCTTCAACCCGCGCTTCGATGCCGGTCTCGCCGGAGTAGAAGTCACGCAGGTAAGGCACCGCGTCCAGCGAGCCTTCTGCGATGTCATCAAGCGACTGCTCCATGCGGGCGGTGAACTCGGTGTCCACCATCTCGCGGAACTGGTGTTCCAGCAGGTTGTTGGTGGCGAAGGCCGTGAAGGTCGGGACCAGCTGCGAACCGTTCTTGCGTGCGTAACCGCGGTTGATCACGGTGTCGATGATGCTGGCGTAGGTGCTTGGCCGGCCGATGCCCTCGCTCTCAAGCGTCTTGACGAGCGAGGCTTCGGTGAAACGGGCGGGGGGCTTGGTTTCGTGCGAAACGCTCTCCACCGACAGCTGGCGCAGTTCCTCGTTCTCGGCGAGCGGTGGCAGTGGCTGCTCGCGCTCGTCCAGTGCCGCATCCGGGTCGTCACTGCCTTCCACGTAAGCGCGGAAGAAACCGGCGAACACCGTGTTGCGGCCGCTGGCCCTGAAGGTGATGCTGCCGGTGCGCAGCTCGCCGGCACTGAACTCCGAGGGCAGCTGGGCGTTCACGTGGGCAGTCACGAACCTGAGCCTGGCGTTGGCCATCTGCGTGGCCACCGTGCGCTTCCATATCAGGTCGTATAGCTGCCCCTCGCGTCCGTCCAGTCCGAGTTCCTCACGGGTTTTCATCTCTGAACCGGCAGGACGGATGGCCTCGTGGGCCTCCTGGGCGTTCCGTGACCTGGTGGCGAACTGCCGCGGCTCCGTGTGCAGGTACTCCTTGCCGTAACGCCGTTCGATGGCGTCGCGACTGCCCTGCACCGCTTCCTGGGCCAGGTTGGTGGAGTCGGTACGCATGTAGGTGATGAAGCCGTTCTCGTAGAGGCTCTGGGCCACGCGCATGGTGTCCCGTGCGCTCATGCCCAGCTTGCGGCTCGCCTCCTGCTGCAGCGTGGAAGTGGTGAACGGGGCCGCGGGCGTGCGGGTCACGAACCGTTCTTCGACACGTTCTACCGTCCAGGTGGATCTCTCCGCCAGTTGCCGGAGTTCCGCAGCCTGGTCCTGCTGCAGCAGCAGCACGTCCCGGCCGGCCTCAAGGCCTTCCTTGAGCCTGCCGGTGTTGTCATCGAAATCCTTGCCGGTGGCTACACGCAGGTTGCCCACGTGCGTCAGCACCGAATCGAAGGGCTTGCCTTCTTCAAGCCTGGCCAGCTGCGCCTTCAGGTCGAAGTAGCCGGCGGGTATGAACGCGAGCCGTTCCTTCTCCCGCATGACGAGCAGCCGGACCGCCACACTCTGGACGCGACCGGCAGACAGGCGCGGGGCGATCTTGCGCCACAGCAGTGGCGAGAGCGTGTAACCGACCAGGCGGTCGAGCACCCGGCGCGTCTCCTGCGCGTCCACCAGATTCCGGTCTATCTGCCGGGTCTCGTCCAGGGCACGCACGATCGCGTCCTCGGTGATCTCGTGGAACACCATGCGCCGGATGGGAACCTTGGGCTCCAGCAGCTCCACGAGGTGCCAGCCGATGGACTCGCCTTCGCGATCCTCATCCGTCGCTATGTAGACTTCGCTGGCGCCTTCCAGCATCTTCTTCAGCTTGTTGACTACCTGTTTCTTCTTCGGTGCCACCACGTACAGGGGCTTGAAGCCGTCATCGACCTTCACGCCCAGCCGGGCCCATGGTTCGTCCCGGTATTTCGCCGGTATCTCCGCGGCGCTGGCCGGAAGGTCACGCACGTGACCCATGCTGGCCTCGACCTCATAATTGTCTGGCAGGAATCTGCGGATGGTCCGCGCCTTGGTGGGGGACTCCACGATCACCAGCTTCTTGTCTTCAGTACTCAACCAATCACCTCAGGGTGCAGCGTGAGCAGGAAGGGGCCGGGCACCAGGCCAAATGGCAGGCACCACTGACGACGCGCAGCCTTTCACGCAACGGGCCAATTATAAGGACTGATCGAAAACTGTCAAGCAGCGCTGCCTTCAGGTGGCAGGCTAGAGGGAACGGCGATGGGCGATGGCGCGGCCCAGCGTCACCTCGTCCGCGTACTCCAGGTCGCCACCCACAGGCAGCCCGTAAGCGATGCGGGAGGCAGGCACCCCGGCGTCTGCCAGCAGCCGCGCCAGGTACATGGCAGTAGCCTCACCCTCCACGGTGGTAGAGGTGGCCAGGATTACTTCGGAAACGCCGGGCAGCCGTTCCAGCAGCGCGTCAAAGGGCAGCTGGTCCGGACCCATGCCGTTCATGGGCGACAGCGCTCCGTGCAGCACGTGGTAGAGGCCGTCAAACTCGCCGCTGCGTTCCAGGGCGAGCAGGTCTGCCGGCTGCTCCACCACGCAGATGACACTGCGGTTACGCAGCTCGTCCGTGCAGATGGCGCAGGCTTCCTGCCTGGCGTCCATGATGTTGAGGCACACGGGGCAGGTCCTGAGTCCGGACTTGGCGCCCAGGATGGCGTGCGCCAGTCCTTCCACTTCTTCGGCTGGCTGGTTGAACAGGTGGAAGGCCAGGCGCTGGGCACTCTTGGGTCCCACTCCCGGCAACCGGCCCAGTTCGCGGATCAGCCTCAAGAGCGAGGGCGGGTACTTCAGAACAGGCCTCCGAGACCACCCATGCCGCCCACGCCACCCAGGGCGGAACCCATCTCGTTCTGCTGAAGCTCGCGGGCCTGGCGCTGCGCGTCAGCGACTGCAGCGGTGATCAGATCCTCCAGCAGTTCAACGTCATCAGGATCAACTGTCTTTGGGTCGATCTTCACGGCGGTGACGGTGCCCTCGCCGGTGGCGGTGACCGTGACAAGTCCGGCACCGGCGGTGCCCTGCACGCTCAGTGAAGCCAGGCGCTCCTGGGTTTCACGCATCTTCTCCTGGGCCTTCTGGGCTTCCTTCATCAGCTTCTGGATATTCATTACCTTCGGATTCTACAGCCAAACTGTCCTCAAGCCCGTCAGCGGCAAGCGGGTCCCGGCTCAGGATCCTGCCGGGAAACAGTTCCTGGATAAGCGTCAGGCCCGGCTGGTCGTCTACGGCGCCCGGCACGGTTCGGGTCGGGTTCACGGGTGCTTTCCCGCCTGCGGTTCGGGTACCGGACGGCCTGGCAGCCGGCGGCTCCCTCACCGGTTGGTGCTCCGATTCTGGCGGGTCATCCCAGAAGCCTTCAGGCACTTCGAACAGCTGCTCGCTGGCCTGTGCGGGCTCTTCGTCCCGTGCGGGTCCGGCGGGTTCCGGTGCCGCTGCGGGCTCAGCAGCTTTGCCGGCTGACTCTGCGTCCGGTTCATTCGCCGGCGGTGCGGCGGGTCTTCGCGGGGCGGCAGCCGGGGCCGCGCGCCCCGTCAGGCTTTTTTTGCCGGGGCGGCGCCCCCCGGGCCGTTGACCTTTATCTCGTGACCAGGACCGAAGACGTCAGCCACGATGGCGGCCAGCTCATCGAGCCGTTGCGAAAGCTGCCGCTGGTGGAAGCCGGCATGGTCAGGGTAGTCGAGCGTGATCGTGTTGCCGTCAATGCTGTCCCTGGCGGGCGCAAGGAAGGCACGAAGCTGCCCGCCGGCTTTCTCACGCACGTGGTGGAAACTCGGACGGCGCCCGCCTGAGGTACTGGCAGCCGGGGTCTTGCTGGCATCGGCGGCAGGTGCGGAAGACCCGGCATCCGGCTTGCGCCGTGCCGGCCTGGCCAGCGGGTCAAACTCCCTGACCCTGGGCGCCGTCCGGGTGACCGGCTGTTCCTGTGGTTCCGGCGCCTGCTGCGAACCCAGCACCTTTATGAGCACGACCTCGAGTGAGAACAGGTCGTCACGCCGGCTGAACCGCTCGTGTTCATCATCCAGCGTGGCTATCATGCGCATCAGCGTTTCACTGTCCAGTTTGAGCCTGAATCCATCGCCGTCCGCAAGTCCGTTCACCAGTGCGTCCCGCAGCGTGACTGCCAGCCGCTCGGCCAGGGTGCGGGGTGAGAAACCGTCATGGTAGAGGCCCGCGGCCAGCTCGAGGGCGCCCGCCACGTCCGCCACGGCCAGTGCCTGGGCCAGCTCCTGCAGGCGTTCCGCGGGTGGCAGTCCCAGTGCCGAGGTCACGGCCTGAAGGCTGATGTGTGCTCCCGGTGCGAGCAGGCGCTCCAGCAGTGATTCGGCATCACGCATGGCGCCTTCGGCACTGCGGGCCACCAGCTCGAGTGCGCCCTCATCCGCGGTTGCTCCTGCGTCATCGCAGATGCTCAGCAGCTTCGAGTGGATCTCCTGGTCAGACAGCCGCCTGAAGCGGTAGTGCTGGCAGCGTGAGAGTACGGTGGGCGGCAGTTTCTCGGGCTCGGTTGTGGCCAGGACGAAGATCAGATGGGGCGGCGGTTCCTCAAGTGTCTTGAGCAGTGCGTTGGCCGCCGCGCGACTGAGCATGTGCGCCTCATCAAGAATCCACACGCGGCTGCCACCACGCATGCTGGCCAGGCCCGCCTTCTCCCGCAGGTCACGGATGTCATCCACTGAGTTGTTGCTTGCCGCATCCAGCTCGATCACATCAGGATGCGCCCCTGAGGCCACCAGCCGGCAGTCCTCGCACTCACCGCAGGGACGGTCACCCTCGGCGCTGCAGGTGGCGGCCATGGCGAGCAGGCGGGCGCTCGTGGTCTTGCCCACACCGCGGGGGCCGGAGAACAGATACGCGTGCCCCAGCCGGTTCTGGCGCACAGCTTCAGCCAGGAGGCCGGTAACGTGGTCCTGCCCGATTACCTGCGCGAAAGTACTGGGCCGGGACCGCTGGGATATCGCTGTCACGGGGCCGATTCTACCACCGGCCATGGCCGTTTCCAGTCGGCTGACGGGGTAGCATTGTGCATGACTCCAGGGCCGGACCTCGTGGTTGCACTGGGCGGTGGAACGGCCCGTGCGATGGCTCACGTCGGTGTGCTGCAGGCGCTGGCGGCGGAAGGCCTGGAGCCTGCCGGCGCCGCAGGTACCTCATTCGGTGCGATAGTGGCAGCCCTTTACTCACTCGGTGTCCCCCTGGACGAGATGGAAGCGATGCTCACGGCCCCCCGGGCGAGGCAGGTGTGGGCACAGGGGCTCGATTTCGGCCTGCATCGCCTGAGTCTGGTGCACGGCCGCAGGCTGGAGCGCTGGCTTGACGAGCGTCTTTACCGCGGCGCCACCTTCGATGACCTCAAGCGCCCGCTCGCGATCGCCACCACCAGCCTGGAGACCGGCGAGCTGCAACTGGTGCGCGAGGGCAGCATCGCCAGGGCCGTGGTCGCCTCCTGTTCACTGCCGCTGCTGTTCGCTCCGGTGCGGATCGGTGAGAGCTGGTTGGTCGACGGCGGGTTCGTGGAGGCAGTGCCATTCCAGTCCGGGCTGACTCTGGGTGATGGACTGCTGCTGGGCATCAACACCGGCATAGACACGGAAGAGGCCGGCATGGTGCGCTGGCTCAGGCGCGTCAGGCAGCGGCAGTGGGCCCGCAGTTTCTCTGGCTGGAGCATCAGCAGGAGGCTTTCGAGCGCACCGGGCCGCGCTTTCCGCGGTCTGGGCTGGGCGGCCCGCTCCTACGCCAGGCCACAGGTCCCGCCTGCGGGTGCGGCGTTGCTGCGTGTCGATCCCGGCATAGCCTGGTGGGACTTCCACCGGACCAGGCAGGCGGTCGACGCCGGACGTGTCACGGCGCAGCAGTGGCTGAACGCGGGCGGGCTTGCTACGCTGCAGCCGTTGAGGACGGTGGAGGTGGCAGATGAGGCAGTCCCTGTGGCTGTTGAACGGCCTGGCTGAGCGGGAGTGGTGGCAGGCTCTCATGGATCTGGAGAGCAACCTGAGTTCCGGTGCTGAGCCGGTGGTGGCAGATTACGCGAGGCTTTTCAGCAGTCTGCTGAAGGCGGGTCATGCGAGCGTGCCGCATGCGCTGGCAGCCGAGCTGCTGTACGGCAGTATGGTGGCGACGCCGGCGGCGTTGCGGGAAGGTGCCATCAGACAGGCGCTCGATCTTGACCTGGCCTGGCTGACTGCCCTGGCGGCCCGTGACTGGCATGGCCTGACAGTATCCAAGGCCGGCCAGGCACTGCCGGAACTGAAGCGCCTGGCTGAGGCGGGCAGTGCGGAAGTGGAGCACGTCGCCAGCCTGCTGGCCGGCGGCCAGCTGGACGCGCAGCAGCTGCTGGAGATCTATGCGACGCAGGGGCAGGGACTTCTGGCCAGCGCTCCTGCCTTCCGCTGGCGTGCAGGTGCCCTTGCGGCCATAGGACAGCCGCACCACGCGGGCTTCGAGGCGCTGCACGGACTGGAGCCGCAGATCGGGCAACTGCGGGAGGCCGTGCAGCGCTGGCTTGCCGGACAGCCTTACCCCAACATCCTGCTCTACGGCCCCCGTGGCAGCGGCAAGTCCAGTGCGGCCCGCGCTCTGCTGGCCGAGTACGGGAACAGGGGTCTGCGGCTCGTGGAAGTGCAGCCGGCAGAGCTGCCCAGCATCAGCGGACTTCTGCCGAGGCTGGCGGCGTCACCGCTGCGTTTCGTGCTGTTCGTGGACGACCTCGGGTTTGGCCGGGACGACAGTGGCTGGCAGCAGCTCAAGACGCTCCTGGACGGAACCCTGACGCCACTGCCGGCGAACGTGCTGCTGCTGGCCACAAGCAACCGCCGGGTACTGGTGCCGCAGCGGCACGGCGACCGTCCCGATCCGCTCAATGACGACGCGGCCGGCTGGGACACACTGGACGAGAAGCTGGCGCTGGCAGACCGCTTCGGACTGGTGATCACCTTTCCGGCCAGCGACCAGCGTCGCTACCTGGAGATCGTGGGGAAACTGGCTCTTGAGCGGGGCCTGGATCCGGCTTCGCTGGAGGAGGAGGCCCTGCGCTTCGCCAGGAGGGGAGCCGGGATGTCCGGCAGGACCGCGCGGCAGTTCGTTGACACAAGAACCTGAGGAAGGGTTTCTCAGGTCTGGCTCACTGCATGGACCGGGAGCGGTGATAGCATTGGCGCGTTGACAGGAGGAGGTCCTGATGCGTGCATTTCTGCTTGCCCTGCTGCCACTGGCCTTGCTGACCTCATGCGCCACCGATACCAAACCGGCGCTGCATGAAGTCAACCTGGTAGGGTCCGAGTACGTCCGTATCACCTGGTTCTACGGTGAACCGCGCGAGATGGAACTGGGAGGGCAGCTGGTGACTCTCGGCAGTCCGGTCGCCGACAGCGGCGCGATGGTGGTTCCTTCCGCCCTCGCCGTCGACGGTGAGCCGTTCCTGCGTGAGAGCCTGGCGCGGCTGCGCCGGGCGCCCACGGAAGCCAGCTACATCGCCGGCAGCAGCGACATGCGCGTGCTGGTCGGTCAGGATGCGGCCCAGGTCCTTTACTGGGACGGTGAGATGTGGTTCACCCTGCTTGAGGACGCCAGTGCGGGCGTCAACAGCCGCGTGGTGCCTGTGCCGCGCCTTTCCGGATTGCAGGGCCTGGCGCAGCTCACGCGTGCCGAGTCCGGCGCCCTGCAGCAGTACCTGGAGGCCAAGGGGCCAACCGTCCTGACCGTGCTTGACGTGATGCCTTCAAGGGAGCGTGCGGTGAGCGGCGCGGAAGAGTACCTGCGCAGCGGTTTCTACCTGCAGCGACAGATCGGTACCCTTGCCGCCGAAGAGAGGATCTCCGAGCAGGAAGTGTTCTATGACATCATCGCCTCCGGCAGCAACGCCGTTGCCAGTGAAGAGGACTACAGGCTCATCGGCAACGACGACGAGCTGAGGCAGGTGTGGAATGCGGCTCAGGGTGCGATGCTGACTCCACCGCCCCTGCCGGAGGTGTTCTGGGACCGTGAGACCGTCCTGGCCCTGTTCATGGGCAGCCGCTCCAGCGGCGGTTACTCGATCAGCCTCGTGGGCATGAGCCAGCTCGGCAACGAGATTTTCGCGGACATCCGGATCACCGAACCGGCACCCGGTGCCATCACCACGCAGGCGCTCACCTCACCGTGGCAGCTGGTGCGGATCCTGCGTGGCGGCGTCAACGCGGTATGGCTGCGGGACGCGGACACCGGCGAGCTTCTCGGCGCAGTCGCACGCTGAAACTGAACGGAGTGCCGGCGGCTCAGGTGAGCACGTCGGGTGCGAAGAGCCGCTGGTACTCCTGGCCGACATAGCGGTCGGTCATGCCGGCCAGGTAGTCGATGACGGCGCGGTCCAGGCCGCGCTCGTCGGCGTGCCTCACCACGCTCGGGGGGAGCATGCTGGGCGTCTTCATGTAGGCGTGGAAGATGCGCTCCAGGATGTCATTCGCCTTCATGGTCATGCGGATCAGACGGTAGTGATAGTAGAAGTTCTGGTAGAGGAATGACTTGAGTTCCCTTAGTTGCGGAGCAAGCTCCGGGCTGTTGCCCACGAACTTGGAATCGGCGTTGCGCACGTCCGCCACGCTGTTCACTCCGGCGCGCTCGAGTTGCGCTGCCGTTTGCGCGACCGCGTCGTCGATCATGAGACCCAGCAGCTCCCTGACCAGCAGGTAACGGTCCTGGTCCCCGAAACCGGCAGGATTCAGGCCGAGTTCCTTCATCAGATCCCGGATGACGGGCACTTCAGCGATCTGCTGGGCGCTCAGGTGTCCCGAACGCAGGCCGTCGTCGAGATCGTGGGCGTTGTAGGCCAGCTCGTCGGCGATGTTCACTACCTGTGCCTCCAGCCCCGGCTGCTGGTCGGGTTCCCAGTCCGCGTCCGGCAGGTCGTACTCCGTCTCGTGCTTCATGATGCCCTCGAGCGTCTCCCAGGTCAGGTTCAGGCCCGGGTAGTCCCGGTACCTGCGCTCGAGTTTCGTGACGATGCGCAGTGTCTGCTTGTTGTGGTCGAAGCCGCCGAAGTCCCTGGCGAGGCCGTCGAGTGCCTTCTCACCGGCATGTCCGAACGGCGGGTGACCCAGGTCGTGGGCCAGCGCGATCGTCTCCGCAAGGTCTTCGTTGAGGCCCAGCGCCCGCGAAACCGAACGGGCCACCTGGGCCACCTCCAGCGTGTGGGTCAGCCGGGTGCGGTAATGGTCACCCTCTGTGTTCACGAACACCTGGGTCTTGTACTCCAGGCGCCTGAAGGCAGTCGTGTGGATGACCCTGTCACGGTCTTTCTGGTAGGCGGTGCGGTGCGCGCTCTCGGATTCGGGGTGGAGGCGACCACGTGTTTCGGCGGCCAGGCTCGCGTACGGAGCAAGTACCGACCGCTCGTTGTCCTCTAGTTTCTGCCGGGTCAATATCATGGTGCGGGTTAGTGTAGCATCGCCCACCAGGAGGGGCAGCAGCCGATGACAAGCCAACAATCATCCGAACTGGACCGCTTTCTGCAGGTCGCGCTTTCCGCCGCGGACGAAGCCGGCAAGGTGACGCTTCAGCACTTCCGGGGCGAACTGGACACTACCTACAAGGAGGACGACTCGCCCGTGACGGTAGCGGATGTGGCGGCCGAGCAGCTGATGCGTGACGTACTGGCACGTGAGCTGCCTGACCATGACGTGGTCGGTGAGGAAGGTGGCGAGGATCTGAGCGGCTCGCCCTTCCGCTGGTACCTGGATCCCATCGACGGCACCAAGTCATTCGTCAGCGGAGTGCCGCTTTATGCCGTGCTGCTCGGGCTGGAGATCGAAGGCAAGGTGGAGGTCGGGGGTGCCCACTTCCCGGCGCTGGGGGAGACGCTCTGGGCCCGGAGCGGCGGCGGCGCCTTCCTGAACGGCAGACAGGTGCGCGTGTCGGACGAGACACGGCTGGAGCGCGGCATCATGGCGTTCACGGATGCCGGCAACTTCCGGCCGCACGGCCGCCAGGCAGCCTTCGAGCGGCTGCTGGCCGGCACCCGGGTGCGGGCAGGCTGGGGCGACGCCTACGGCCATTCCCTGGTGGCCAGCGGCCGCATCGAACTCATGATCGACCCGGTGATGAATGCCTGGGACTGCGGCCCCTTCCCGGTGCTGCTGCGCGAAGCCGGCGGCTATTTCGGCAGCTGG
>CAZBBU010000015.1:0-13780 GCA_964489965.1 uncultured bacterium | reverse complement strand
ACAAGTTCCCGCAGGTCCAGTTCGGCCACACTAAGGCTCAGCCTGCGCGAGTCCGCCTGTGACAGCACCCGCAGGTCCTTGATCAACCTGGAGAGCAGCTCGATGTGGCGTGACAGCTTGGCCACCTCACGTCGGTCCAGGGGCACGACGCCGTACTGAATCGCGTCGACCTGTCCCTGGATGATCGTCAGTGGCGTCCTGAGCTCGTGCGCCACGTCGGTGATCATGTTCTGCCGTTCCAGCTCAAGCGATTCCAGCGCGGCAGCCATCTTGTTGAAGTCACGCACCAGCTCACCGGCCTCGCCGCGCGAAGCCAGGCTGCCGCGCACCGAGGCGCGGGCACTCAAATCACCGGCCGCCACCCGGCGCGCTGCGTCTGACACCGCCACGACCGGCCTCGACACGTAATTACCGATGATCAGCGCGGTCAGCAGACCGATGGGCAGTGCCACCAGTGCAGTGACCAGCAGCAGCCTCGTGCGCGGTTCCATCGCCTGGCGGATGACGCGGACGATCTCCTCGAATCCCTCGGCTTCCTGCAGGTATTCAGTGGTCTGTCGCTGCAGTTCCGCAGAGCGCTCCGGGTCTTCAAGAGCCCCTGTCTGCAGCGCCTGCTCGTACAGCGCGATGAAGTCCGGGTCCAGCTGCCGGATCTGACTGTTGTTGTAGACCAGTGAAACACCGATCACCAGAGCCGTGCTGACGAAGATGCCACCGGCGATCGCCAGGCCGAACGCGTACCAGAAGCGCTTCATTCAATGTCCAGCCGGAAACCCATACCCCGCACGGTGGTGATGACGCCGTCCAGCCCGGCCTGGGCCAGCTTGCGCCGCAGGTTGCCGATATGTACGTCGATCACCCGTTCCAGCGCGTCACTCTCCGGCATCGTCGCCTCCAGCAACTCCTGGCGGCTGAACACCCGGCGGGGCTGCCCGGCCAGATGCAGCAGCAACCTGAACTCGGTACCCGTCAACTGCAGTTCCACCCCGGCGGCACTGGCACGGGCGGTGCGTGCGTCGACCTCGATGGAACCGGCCCGCACCGGTTGCTCCTCAGTCGAGGCGCCCGCCTGATAGCGGCGCAACACCGCGTTGATGCGGGCAACCACCTCAAGCGGACGGAACGGCTTGGTTATGTAATCGTCCGCGCCGAGCTCGAGCCCCAGCACCTTGTCGATCTCCTCGCTGCGCGCACTCAGCATGATGACAGGCGTGCTGCCCTCGCGCCTTATGGTCCTGATGACCTCCATGCCGTCCAGCTTGGGCAGCAGCAGGTCAAGCAGCACCAGGTCCGGCCGGCGCGCACGGAAGAGGCGGAGTGCCTCCTCGCCGTCCCGGGCCCACTCGGTGGTGAAACCGCGCTGCCGCAGAAACGCCTCGAGGATCTCCGCGATCTCACGCTCGTCCTCGACCAGCAGGATCAGGGGCATACCGGTACTCATGATAGGGCACTCACGAGTACCCAGCCTAGATTGCAGTCGCCAAGAAGCTGCAAACAATTCACGGCGAATCTTTAAAGAATCCTTGCAAATTACACATGCGCAGTTGCAGTGCGCGGGTCAGGCTGGTCAGGATGAAGTCCCACCTACTGCGAACCGCACTGCTGCTCCTGCTGCTGGTGACACCGGGCATGGGCCAGGAACTCAGCAGCTTCCTGCAGCCACTCATGACGCACCCGGGCCTGGCGGCAAGCAGCGCCCAACTCAGGCTCGAGGAGGCGCGGCTGGCCAGCGCGCGCGATCCGCTGACCCTGTCAATGACGTACGGCTACAACGCGTTCGCAGTCAGTGACGAGTACGACTGGCTGCCCGAACCGATCGGTGAGCTGTTCATGCCGCCCGATTCGGCCGCCCAGCTGACCCTGGACCTGACCCTGCGTCCCGTGCCTTTCGGCGACATCAAAGACATGTTCGATCAGGCGCAACTGCAGCTGGGACTGGCGGAACTCAGCTGGCGTGAAACGCTGACCGGCCTGCAGGTGGCCGCGGTCACCACGGCCTATTCCCTGCACCTGGCTGAAGACTCACTGCAACTGGCCCTGGAAGGCGTGGAACTGGCCCGCGACGCCGAGCGCGCCACCGAACTGCGTTTCGAGAACGGCGCCGCCACCGAACGAGAACTGAGGGACAGCCGGGCAGCCACGACCGAAGCCGAGACTCTGGCTCAGACGGCACTGGCGGGAGTAGAACTGGCCAGGCTTGCCCTTACCAGCCTGGTCGGACAGCAGGAGGCACCACCCCGCGAGCAGCTGAGACTGGGAGTGCCCGAAGGCGAGGCCGCCAGTGTGCAGCGCGCCGAGCTGCAGGCGGGCCTGGCCCGGGTCGGCGCCCGCAACGCCCGGCGCAGCGTGTACCCGGTGCTGCAGACGGGTTACACCCATTACCTCGATGACCAGAGCAGTGTCGGCGTCTCGATCGAGAGCAGAACCCTGCAGCCGAACCTCAATTACACTTACCAGACGGTGGCGCGTGCCTTTCCCGAAAGCCTGATCGAAGGCAACTTCACCATCGGCGTCAGCGCCAGCATCTCGCCGGCCATCACCGCGGCACTGGCGGCAGCGGCCGCCCAGGAAGAAGCGGCCCAGCAGGGTGTCGACGCGGCCAGGCAGCAGGCCGAAACCGAACGCGCCCGGCTGCACAACCAGCTGCTCGAGGCTGAGCGCCAGCTGGACCTCGCTGACTTGCTGTACCGCAACGCCACTGCCGACCTGGAAGAGACCAGAACCCGCCAGGAACTCGGTCTGGCCATTCCCCTGGAAACCCAGCAGGCGGTACTTGCCGTCATGCGCGCCGAGCTGGAGCTGGGCCAGGCACGCCAGACGCAGCTTGAGCGGACGCTGGCGTTCCATGAATTCACCGCCCAACCGATCGTGGAGGTCACCCCGCAATGAAGAAACTGCTTTTGGCGCTTACCCTGCTGGGAGGCCTGCAGGCCGGCCTGGCCCTGGATTTCGAGGAAGCACTGGCCGCGGCACCATCAAGGCCCGACGCCGTCAGCGCCCAGCTGCGCCTCATCAACGCCGAATCAAGTCAGCTTCGCACGGAAGCTGATCCGCTGGCACTGCGGACGGACCGTCTGCAGGCCCGGCAGGCCGTGCAGCTGGCCGAGGCTGAACTCAGCCAGGCGCGGCTCACCGCGGTGGCAGACATAGCTGAAGCGTACGGAGCGGTGCTGCTGACCACGCAACAGGCTGAACTGGCTGCCAGCGGCGTGGAGCTGGCCGAATCCGGAGTGAACATCGCCCGCATCCGCCTGGAGAACGGCAGCGCCACAGAACTTGACCTCCGTGACGCCCAGGTGGCGTTGGACGAGGCCCACGCGGGTGCGGCGACCGCGCAGAGCGGCCTGCGCCTGGCCGTCAGCAACCTGGAAAGCATGATCGGTCAGGAGGTCCAGGCCTCTGAGCTGGAACCGATCACAGATGCCATGTTCCCGCAGTTGCCAGCCCTGGAACAGGTGCTCGAGTCCATGCAGCAGCACCCGCAGCTGCTGCAGGTGCAACACGGCCTGGAACTGGCGACGGCTGCCGTGGAGATGCTCGACCCGAGTTACGCCAGCCAGGCGCAGATAGAGAACGCCCAGACGCAACTCGCCACGACGGAACAGCTGGCCAGCGAGGCGAGCCGCGGACTGCAACTGCAGGCGCGCAACCTGCATCTGCAGGCACAGGATGCCCAGACCCGGCTGCAGGTTGAACAGGACTCTCTGGCCAACGCGCGCGAACGCTTCGAGTTTGAACAGCAGCGGCTGGCCGGTGGGCTGATCAGCCAGATCGCCCTTGACCAGGCGCACCTGGAACTCCGGCAGGCCGAAGTGGCGCTGCTGTCGGCGCGCATCGACTCGCTGACCTCGCTGCTGCGACTCAGCGCCGGCACGCTGCTGAAGCCGATCGGACCGGCGATTCTGAGTGGTGAACGGTGAGGCCCTGGCTCCTGACCGCAGCGCTGTTGCTGCTCCTGACGGCCTGTAACGGCGCAAGCGAAGAGACGGCCGCTGAACACTCAAGTACCGGTGTGACGACTGCCGAGTTCAGGCGCAGTGTGCGCGTCACGCAGGCACAGGAAGGCGTGCTGAGCACCCGGCGCCAGGCGACCGTAACGGTGGAGGCAGCCCAGGAATCGCTCGTGGCGGCAGGCACCAACGGGCGGGTCGCGCAGGTGATCGCAGTCGCAGGCACCCAGGTGCAGGCAGGCGACGCTGTGGTGCAACTGGACGACGAACAGCTCCGTTTCCAGGTTGACGGCGCCCGGGTGGCGCTGGAGAGCGCCCGGGTGAACCTGGCGATGGCCGAAGCGGCCGCGGGTGAAGGCACCAGTCAGGCCCAGGACGCGCTGCAGACGGCCAGGCTGAACCTGGAACTGCAGCAGCGGCTCTACCAGCAGGCGCAGCAGCTGTTCGAAGCAGGCGGCATCTCACGTGCCGAGCTGGACGGCGCCGCCACCCAGCTGTCACAGGCCGAAGCCGCCGTGGGTCAGGCGCAGGACGCTGCCGCGCGTGCCGGCCGTGCCGGAGGCGAGAACCTGGAGCTGCTGCGCCTGCAGGTTCAGGGGGCAGAGACCCAGCTGGCCCAGGCGGAAAGCCAGCTGGCGGAAGCTAGCGTACGGGCGCCCTTTGACGGCACGGTCGTAACGGTGCTGGTCAGTGCCGGCGAGTTCGTCGGGGCAGGCCAGCCGGTGTTTCAGCTCAGCAGCAGCGGGTCACAGCTGGCCCGTTTCTCGGTTCCCACAGAGGATGCCGCCCTGCTGGCCGCCAACCCGGACATAACCATCAGTTACGCCGGTCGTGACTACCCGGCACGCCTGCGCCCCAGCGGCGGCGTGCCCGCCCAGGCCAGACAGGTCAGCATGACCGCGGAACTGCTTGAGGCGGAAACCCCGATTCCCAACGGTGCCGTGGCCAGGTTCGGCTATGACGTCGAACTGGCCAGGGGAGACCTGCTGCCCAGCGGCGCCATCCGGGCTGGCGGCAGCGTGCTTGTGGCCGAAGACGGCTTCGCTTACCAGCATGAAGTGACGGTGGTGGCCGAGGCCGGCGGCCAGTCCGTGGTGCTCGGCTTGCCTGAGGACGCCCGGGTCATATACCCGTTGCCGGCTGACCTCACCGCAGGGACGGCCATCGAGGTCATTGACTGATTCATGAAACGGCTGATCGCGTTCTTCGTTGACAACCATGTACTGACCATCAGTCTCTTCGGGGCGGTGATGCTGTTCGGCGGCATCGCGGCGTTCACCCGGGGCGTGGACCTGATGCCCAGTGTGGACATCCCCATCGTGGCGGTGATCACCCAGTACCCGGGTGCGGCACCCGAAGAGGTGGCGCGCGAGGTAAGCGAGCCCATCGAGGACGTACTGGCCACCCTGGGTGGTGTGACCGCAATAACCTCCAGCAGTTTCGAGAGCGTGAGCAGCGTGGTGGTGCAGTTCTCGGCGGACTCGGACCTGGACGGATCGGCCGTGGAGGTAAGCCAGCGGGTCAACGGCCTGCTGGCCAGCCTGCCTGACGCTGTCGGCGCGCCGAGCATCCAGAAGTTCGACCCCGCGGACCAGCCGATCCTGTCCGTGGCACTGCTGGCTCCCGGCGTGGACCTGGCGACCGTGCAGGCGCATGCCGAGGACGTGCTTGGTCCGGCTCTGCTGCGTACCGACGGGGTGGCCAGCATAGACGTGATCGGTCCGGCCAATCGTGAAGTGCAGGTGCTGCTGCAGCCCGACCAGCTGACCGCCTACGGGCTCAGCGCCAGCCAGGTGGTGGGTGCCATCCAGGCGAGCGCACTCGACATTCCCGCCGGGCACCTGACCCTGCAGGACAGCAGGCTGCTGCTGACAGGCCGGGGCGCACCGGTCAGCGTGGCGCAGGTGGGCCAGATCCGGGTCGACCCGGTACGAGGGCTCACCGTCAATGACGTCGCCACGGTACGCGACGCCACCAGCGAGGTCACCTCCTACGCGCGCTACAACGGCGAGAGCGTGATCCTGCTGGACGTCCGCAAGACACAGGGTGCCAACACCGTGTCGACGGCCACGGCCTTGCGCAACGCCCTTGCCGAACAGCCGCTCCCGGACGGCTGGCAGGCCGACGTCATCAATGACACCAGTGACTTCATCGCCAGCAGCGTACGCGACACCATGCTGGAGATGGCCCTGGCGGCCGTGGCGGTTTCACTCATCGTGCTGGTTTTCGTGGGCCGGCTCGGCACCGTGTTCGCAGTGGTGCTTGCCATTCCCGTTTCGCTCGCAGGCGCGCTGGTGGTGTTCGCCCTGCTGGGCTTCAGCTTCAACATCGTGACGCTGCTGGCCATCACGGTGGCCATAGGCCTGGTTGTCGACGACGCGATCGTGGTGGCGGAGAACATCGACAGGTTCAGGGAACAGGGCATGCCCATGCGCGAGGCCGTCATCGAAGGTGCGGGCGGCGTGTCCACCGCGGTGCTGGCGGCCACCATGTCACTTCTGGCCGTGTTCCTGCCCATCTCCTTCCTGCCCGGCGTGATCGGCAGCTTCTTCATGCAGTTCGGCATCACCCTGGCAGCCGCCATCGCATTCTCCTACCTGGAGGCCATGTTCTTCCTCACGATGCGCCTGGCCCTGTCACCCGACCCGTTCCCGCCGGACTGGCGGCGCGTTAGCGGCTTCTTCAGGCTGCTGCCCGCCGATCTGCGCTGGGGCGTCACCAGCCTGCGTCGCCCCTGGACCTGGCTGCTGATTCTGGGAGCAGCCGCGGCAATCTGGTACTTCCTGTCGCCACTGTGGCTGTCAGTGCTCTTGCTCACGCCCCTGCTGCTGGCCGGGCTGCGGTACCTGCTCAGGCTGATGCTGGGACTGCTCGGAGCCGTCTCGCTGTCCCTGTACCGGGCCGGTGACTGGTTCGTCAGCGTGGTCCGCGATCTGTACGTCAGGTCGCTGGCGGTGGTGCTGAAGCGCAGCTGGACCGCCCTTGCGGTGGCCGGGCTGCTTCTCGCCAGCATCGCCTGGGTGTACCCGCAGCTGGGCTTCCAGTTCCAACCTTCCGTCGACTCCGGTTTCCTCGAAGTCAGAGTGGAGTTGCCACAGGGCAGCACGCTTGAGAACAGCAACCTGGTGGCTCAGAGGCTCGAGCGGGTGCTGCTGGCCGATCCGTCGGTCGGCAGTGTGCAGGTGACCGTGGGCACGGGCGGCGCCACTGGCGCCAGCCAGCCGGAGAGCATCTACTTCGTGGCCAGCCTGGTCGAGCGTGACGAGCGGCCCTACTCAACCGACGAGTTCCGTGCCGTACTGCATGACCGGCTCGAAGCTGAGCTTGCCGACCGGCCCGAGATTGATGTGAGCGTCAACGCCAGCGACGCCGGACTGAACATGTCTTCCGCCGGCATCAGCATCGGCATCGGCTCGCTGGACCGCCAGTTGCTGCAATCCCGCGCCGAGAGGCTCCTGGCCCTCCTGAACTCAGCGGGGCTTTACACCAACGTGGAGTCCGATCTGCCGGAGAGTGTGACCGAGCGTGTGTTCCAGACCGACCCGGCACTGATGGACGGCACCGGCCTCACCAACGCGGACGTGTTCCAGACCTTGCGCCTCTACAACGTGGGTGCGGACGCCGGCGTGGTGCGGCAGGAAGGCGCGGGCGACCTGAACATCACGGTGCGGGCTGACCCCGTGAACCTGCGCGACGAACTGGCGCTGAGCGGCCTGCCCATCACCTCGCAGTTGCTGCAGACGAGCCTGCCGCTCAGCAGCCTGGGAAGCTTCGTTACGCGCGAGGCTCCGGCTGCGGTGAACAGGACCAGCCAGCTGTACAGCGTGATGATCACCGCCGACCTGCTGCCCGGCGTCAGTGCCTCGGCCGGCCAGGAGCACCTGGACAGCCTGCTGGTGGGCCAGGGAATCCTGGACCAGGATGTTGTGGAAGTCGAAGGAGCGGGCTTTGACCTGCTGAGCGAACTCATGACCTACGGTCCGATAGCGTTCGCTGTGGCGCTTCTGCTCAACTACCTGGCGATCGGCAGCCAGTTCAACAGCTTCCGCTACCCGATCTACCTGCTGCTCACGGTGCCGTTGGCACTGGTCGGTGCCCTGTGGACCCTGTGGCTGGCCGGCATGAACCTGGACGTGATCAGCGTCCTGGGTGTTGTCATGCTCATCGGCCTGGTCACGAAGAACGCCATCCTGCTGCTGGACGTCGTTCTGGTACGGGCGCGGGCCGGAACGGCCCTCAAGGAGGCCTTGCTCGAGGCCGCCCATGAGCGTTTCCGGCCCATCGTGATGACCACCGTCACGGTGCTGGTGATCAGTCTGCCGCTGCTGCTCGGTATCGGTGAAGGCAGCGAGCTCCGGGAACCGCTTGGTTACATCATCCTGGGCGGCGTGCTGTCCTCGGCGCTGCTGACCTTCTACGTCATCCCGGCAGCCTTCTACACGTTCGAGCGTAAGGCTTACGAGAAGCGCTCTGCCGCAGTGTCTTCTGCCTGAGTGTTCCCGGTGCTCGAGCCCACGCTCAGGTGGTTGTGCACGTCGATGACCCCTCGTACGCGTTCCGTCAGGTCCTCAGCCCGCCGCTTCATCCAACGGTTGCGGACCTGACCCTTCAGGGTTGCCACGCCGTCGGCAACCTCCACCGTCATACCAGTGGCGTCCACCCGCGGGTCCCAGGTCAGCAGCTCGTTGATGTCCTCGCGGATCCGCTCGTCCGCCCTGCGGTAATCCGCCGGTCCCTGACCTGAGAAGTCCTCACCGCCGTAGCCGGTCTCGTACTGATGGTCCGGATAGTAACGCTCGCCCCATCCGGGGTAGGTCTGCCGCTCATAACGTCCTGCACGGCCCCCGCCGTATTGCGGGCGGCGCTGACTGGCCTGCCGGCCGCCCAGTGGCCGGTCGTTCCGGAACGGGCCGTAGCTGGCGCGGTCATCCAGGTCCCAGTCGCGGTCGAACTCAGAGTCGGCTGCTTCCTGGCGCTGGTCGTACGACCGGTACGGGTTGCCGCGCGCCCGGCTCTGCTCTTCCCATTCGGCCTGGCGCTGGTCGTACAGGCGGCGCCGCTCGGCGTTCTCGTCGCCGAACCACGAGCGGACCTCGTCGCGGCTGCGTTCCCACATCGTGCGGTCTCTGTCGTAATAGTCGCGTGCCATTGTGTATCCCCCCAGTTGCGGGGCCGGTGGCTCTCATGGCCACTGAACCCGCCCGGAGGATAGGACGCCCGAGGGTCCCGGACTGTGACTGGCAGACTATTTTTGCGTGTGGGCTGTCCTCAGGCTGGCGGGCGCACGTTCACGCCCTCAGCGATCAGGTAGACCTTCAGGTCCGGTACCCGCAGACTGCCGGAATGGAAGACGCTGGCCGCCAGGGCGCCATCGACATCCGCGTGGCGGAACACATCCCGGAAGTGCTCGGCTGCGCCGGCACCGCCCGAGGCCACCAGCGGAACGGTGGTCACCCTGCGGGCGGCCTTGAGCTGCTCCAGGTCGTAACCTTCCCGCACGCCGTCGCTGCCCATGCAGTTCAGCACGACCTCGCCGGCACCACGTTCCTGCGCCTCCACCAGCCAGTCGAGCGTCAGCCGGGGCAGCGCAACGGTCCGGTCGGGATCGCCGCTGTACTGCCTGACCCGCCAGTGCCCGTCAGCCTCCAGCAGGCTGTCAACTCCGACCACCACGCACTGGACACCGAAGGCTTCCGCGAGTTCGCCGATCAGCTCCGGGCGCTCCAGCGCCGGCGAGTTGATGGACACCTTGTCGGCACCTGCGTGCAGCACTTCGCGGGCTGCCTCCACGGTACGGATGCCCCCGGCCACGCAGAAGGGGATGTCGATGACCCTGGCCACGCGCTCCACCCAGGAGCGGTCGACACTGCGGCCCTCCGGGCTGGCGCTGATGTCGTAGAACACCAGCTCGTCAGCGCCTTCGGCGGCGTAGCGGAGGGCCAGCTCCTCGATCTCACCCATCACCACGTGATCGCGGAAGCGTACTCCTTTGACCACCTTGCCGTCCCGCACGTCCAGGCAGGGGATTATCCGGCGGGTAACGGTCGAAGCCTCTGTCATCTGATCTCCAGGAAGTTGCGGAATATGGTGGCGCCCACTTCGGCGGACCGTTCCGGGTGGAACTGTGTGCCCCAGAAGTTGCCGCGGCGCACGGCGGCTGCGAACGGCTCGCCGTGACTGCTGCTGGCGAGGCAGTCCCCGGTGACCGCCGCGCGGTAACTGTGCACGTAATACGCGTGCGCGGAATCATCCAGCCCGTGCAGCAGCGGGTCATCAACCAGGATCTTAAGGCGGTTCCAGCCCATGTGCGGTACCCGCAAGCCCGCGCTGGCAGCGAACTTCTGCAGCCGTCCAGGCAGCAGACCCAGCGTGTCGGTAGGCCCTTCGTCACTGCCGTCAAACAGCAGCTGCATGCCCAGGCAGATGCCCAGGACTGGTTGCTGCAGCTCCCGGACCACCTGGTCCAGTCCCTGGACTTTCAACCGGGCCATGCCGGCCGGAGCAGCACCGACCCCGGGCAGCAGTACCCGGTCGGCACTGCGGATGGTCGCGGCGTCATGGCTGAGTTCGGCGCGGACGCCGAGGCGCTCGAACGCCCCCTGGACCGAACCCAGGTTCGTGCCTCCGGCATCGACCATGACTATGCTCGCGGGCATCAGGAGACCTTCACGCCACGGATGGCCACGAACATGGGAATCAGGCTCGGTTTCTTCTCCAGCGGATCAGGCAGTTCCTCGAAAGCGTCGACGCGCAAGCCGCCGCGGAACATACCGCCAAAATAGGAGGCGAGCGGGCGGTGGAAGCTCCAGGTGCTGCCGCGCCGACCGGCATTACCCGCTTCGGAGAACGCCTTCATGGGCACGGCCAGCTCATTCAGGTAATGATCCACGCGCCGGTAGCGCAACTTGCGGTTCTCATCGGTGCCCCAGCCGCTGCCGCGCGGCACCCGGAAGGCGGGATGCAGCATGAATATGACCAGCCGTCCGCCGGGCTTCAGCAGGGCAGTGGCCTGTTCGAGCAGCTCATCCAGCGGATCCATGTCCTGGATTGACAGCATGAACACGGCCACGTCCTGGCTGGCCGCCTCAAGACCGGGCAGGTCCAGCAGCTTACGGGCGTCACCATGCAGGAAGCGGGCACTCTTCGGATTGGCATCCCGCGCCGCCTGGATCAGTTTGGGTGAGTAGTCAACTCCGGTGTAGGCGGCTCCGGCCTTCAGCACGGGCCGTGCCAGCACGCCGTGTCCGCAGCCTATGTCGAGCAGTTTCTCACCTCTGGCGGGTTCAGCCAGGCGCAGCACCGTGGGCAGGCCCGACTTCCGGTGGTAGATGCTGCCCGCCTTGCCGACCCAGCCGGTGTACCAGGTTGCCACCGGATCCCAGCTGGTGTTCTCCGGCGCCGGGCTGCGGCCCGAATCCTGCGCTGCTGTGGGTGCCGAAGGTCCTTTTCTGCGCTCCCGCCTGTCGCCGCCGGACGCGGAACGCTGCCCCGGCTTCGGTTTGTGGCGCCGATCGTCACCGGCCATGCGTACCCCGCCATATCATCACAGGGGATTATAGCCGCCGGTCCGGTATCTGGCGCTAAAGCCACATATAATGCGGCGCATGAAGCCGTTCAGGACCTTACTGCCGCTATTCGTAGCGGCTCTGCTGCTGGCGGGCTGCTGCCCGCCGGGTGTAAGCAGCACAAGTTATGAGCTGCAGCACGGTCAGCTGCAGACAGTTGACCGGGTGCAGGATTATTGAATCAGGTTGTCGTCAGTGGGAAATGGATGACGGAGTGCCCGGGGGACGGACCTGGGTCCGGGGGGATCCGGGCACTGCCGTTCATCAACATTGATTCTGACTCCAGCCGCCGTACGGGACTCTTACAGGAATGATGCGAGGTGGGAGCGGCCGGCGCACTGAGCAGCGCCAGCCGGAAACGCCCGTGTCGTTCAGAGGCAGCCTGCGAGACCTGGCCCGCACCCTGGGCCTGGTCTGGGAGGCCAGCCCGGGACGACTGGTGCTGCTGTCCAGTCTCAGCCTGCTGCTGGCATTTGCGCCCGCGGTGAGCATCTGGATCAGCAAGCTGCTGCTTGATGCCGTGGCTGCCGCCATCGCCGGTGAGTTGGGCACGGTGGACCAGGCCTTCGGCAGCCTGCTCCTGCTGCTGGCGCTGCAGGTCGGGGTGAACGTACTGACCAGCGCCATCTCCACGGTCCAGGGCGCCACCCGTGAACTGCTGGGTGACGCCCTGCAGAACCGCATCAGCCTGCGGATCCTCACCAAGGCAGGGCAGCTGGAGCTGGAGCAGTTCGAGAACCCGGAGACGTATGACGCTCTGCAGAACGCCTATCGCGAGGTCGGCTCCCGGCCCCTGCAGGTCTACACCCAGCTGCTCACCCTGGTGCAGTCGCTCATCACTCTCGGCTCCGTTGCTGCCCTGATGTTCCAGCTCGGGCCTCTGGTCGTACCACTCATCCTGCTGGGCACCATCCCCGGGGTGATCATCTCCGCCCGCTTCGGAACCGAGAACTACCGCATGCTGCGGCGTCAGGCGGCTGACGCGCGCGTCCAGAACTACCTGGGCCGACTGCTGACTGATGACACGGCAGTCAAGGAGATCAGGCTTTTCGACTTCGGCGATTACCTGCTGTCACGCTGGAACACCTACTATCTGCGCTTCCGGGCGCAGCTTGAATCGCTGGTGAGAAGGCGCAGCAGCTGGGGTCTGGCCGCCTCGCTGTTCTCCACCGGCATGGTAGGCGGAGCCACGGTACTGGTGCTGCGTCGTGCCGCGGCGGGCTCCGTCACCGTCGGCGATTTCGGCCTGTTCATCCAGGGCATCGGGCAGCTGCAAAGCCAGTTCTCGAACCTGCTCTCCGGCTTCACGGGCGTGTACCAGAACCTGCTCTACATGCGGAACCTGTTCGAGTTCCTGGAGTTGCCGGTGGCCGATCAGGAGGTGGGTGAACAGTGGCAGGGGACCATCGAGTCCATCGAGTTCGAGGATGTGTCCTTCCGTTACCCGCTGGTGGACCGGGACGTGCTGAAGGGCGTTTCCTTCCGTGTTGAACGAGGCCAGGCGCTGGCGCTTGTGGGTGCCAACGGGGCCGGCAAGACCACCATCGTCAAGCTGATGACCCGGCTGTACAACCCGACTTCGGGCCGGATTCTGGTGAACGGCATGGACGCGCAGCGCTTCAGTCCGGCCAGCCTCAGGCGGGAGATGAGCATCATCTTCCAGGATTTCGGCGAGTACCAGATGACCGTGCGTGAGAACATCGCGCTGGGTCTGGAGACGGAGGCGGGCCAGATTGGTGGCCTGGAGGCAGCGGCCGAGCGCGCGGGTGCGCATGAGTTCATCAGCAGCCTGCCGAAGTCGTATGAGAACATGCTGGGCCGCTGGTTCGAGGGTGGCCAGAACCTGTCCGGCGGCCAGTGGCAGCGGGTGGCGCTGGCACGGCTCTACTACCGTGACGGTTCCGTGCTCATATTCGACGAGCCGACCGCCGCTCTGGACGCCAACGCGGAGTTCGAAGTGATCGAGAGTCTGCGGGCGCAGTCGCGTGACCGCATCACGGTCATCATCTCGCACCGCTTCAGCACCGTGCGGCTGGCGGACCACATCGTGGTGCTTGAGGGAGGCGTCATCAGCGAGGCCGGCACGCACGAGCAGTTGCTGCAGGTCGACGGTACTTACGCGCAGATGTTCAACCTGCAGGCCAGCGGTTACCGCTAGGCTGTTTTACCCGATCCAATGAGACTGCCGGGCGCCTGTTCAGGGGCGCCCGGCAGTCGTAATTTCCGAGTGTCAGGAGCAGCTCAGCGGCTGGCTCCCTGTGCGGC
>CAZBBU010000014.1:0-14054 GCA_964489965.1 uncultured bacterium | reverse complement strand
TGAACAGCGCGAACGGAATCAGGAAGAACCCGTAAATCAGCAGCACCTCATCGAAACCCCAGCCGCCCAGAGCCTGCACCCGCGTGAAGACCACCGCAATGAACACCAGGTCCACAGCCTGCAGCAGCAGGTCACTGCCGACCTGCACCAGAAAGTCAGCACGGTAGCTGAGCTGCGTCTTGGCCAACATGGCAATATAGGCCCAGACAAGGCCAATCTGCCTGAGCACCTCAGCCGCCCTGCACGGTCAGATGCGAGGCCGCGCGTCGCCAGAGCAGCCCCACCAGGGGCAGCAAGATCACCAGCCAGAGTAGCTGTACAGCCAGGCCGTTCAGCACGGGCGTGGTGCCCAGGTACATGGAGACAGGCGTATACGTGACCGCCTGGAACGGCAGAAAAGCAAGCAGCGACTGGGCCCACTCCGGATAGAACGACAACGGCAGCAACACGCCGCCGAACAGGTCCATCATCGCGTTCTTGGCGCGCTGGATTCCGACCGTATGCTCAGTAAACACAGCCGTAATGCCCACCATGAGATTCATGCAAGAGTAAATTCCGAAAGCCAGGATAGCGCCACCCAGGAATCCCGCTGCGCTGAGCATGCTGACCGGAGCCTGCACGGGATACACGAGTGTCACAACCAGAGCCGCCGGCACTGTAAAGATAATGGCGCGCGTGAGCGCCTCACCGGCAGCAGTCGCCAGCTTCGAAGCCGGGTAATCAACCGGTCGCAGCAACGCCAGGGCGATATCACCCTGGCGCACATCCTGCGTGATGTCACGGTCCAGCGTATTGGTGTACATCGACCTCAGGATCCAGGCCACTGCCACGTAAGTCAGCGCCTGGTCGATTTCCAGGCCGCCGATCTCCCCGGGATTCTCTGCATAGATGGCACGGAAGATGGCAGCGTAGACGCTCACGTAAATGAAGTACGCGAAGATGCCCATGACGAACCTGGCGCGATTGGCCAGCAGGTCGCTGAAGCGGGCACGGGCGAACGCATAGTAGATGGCCAGGTCAGGCACGCTCGCTCCGCTCGTACAACTCACGCAGCACGTCCTCGATACTGGCCTCACGCAGCTGCAGGTCTTCCACAGCCACCGCCGCCATGGCTTTCTGCACCAACGCAGCCGTGCTGATGAGGCGCGTGTAATAAGTGGCTGTGAAACGCCCCTGCCCCTCATCCTTCCAGCTCACGCCGGCATCAGCAGTAACCGCGTCCAGTTCGGCTGCGCTGCCGTCGGGTGCAGTCACCGTAATGCGGTCACCGCGTCCCAGGTCCTGACGCAGACTGACAGGCGTGCCGTCAAACACGAGTCGGCCCGCATCGATCACCAGCACCCGGTCGCTGATGGCCTCCACATCACCCAGGTCGTGGGTCGTGAGTAGCAGGGTGGTGCCCAGCTCCCTGTTCGCATGTCGCAGAAACTCGCGGATGCGGGCCTTTACCGCCACATCCAGGCCTATCGTCGGCTCATCCAGAAACACGATCTGAGGCCCGTGCATCAAAGCAGCCGCAATGTCCGCACGGACTCGCTGACCGAGTGACAGCTTGCGGGCAGGCGTATGCAGCAACTTTCCCAGCCCAAGCACGGAATCAAATCGGTCCAGGCGCTCCCTGAAATCTGCTTCTTTAACCTGATACACGCGCTGCAGCAGCCTGAGCGACTCGATGACCGCCAGGTCGTACCACAAGGTGCTCCGCTGACCGAACACCACCCCGATATTCCGCACGTACGCGCGCCTGTCACGATGCGGATTATGGCCCAGAACCTCCAAGCTGCCACCTGAGGGCTTAAGGATGCCCGCCAGCATCTTCACCGTGGTGGACTTGCCAGCCCCGTTCGGCCCAAGGTAAGCGACACTCTGACCACGCGGCACCTCGAAACTCACATCACTGACGGCATGAGCCATCCGGTATTCAGGACTCAGCAGGTCACGCAGCGCACCAGTCAGCCCTTCGCGGCGCCTGGGCATGCGGAAGGAACGGGAAAGATTCTGCGCCCTGATAATCGCCTCGTCCGTACTCACTCAGCCCCCGGCCAAATTGAAGCCTTGCCGCGCACTGGCCCGTCCACAGAATCACTCATCACATAGATGATAGCAAATGTCATTGACACGCACCTATGTTGCAGCGAAGCCACCGCGTGTAGTAAAAACGGTCGCTTTCCGGATACTCAGCCAACCTACTTAAAAACCGGGCGGAATCGACCGAAAACTGTCCGCAAACCCGGTCCGGGAAACTGTGCTTGATAATCCTACATGCACCGGCTTTCAGGACGCCCTGTGAACATCGGATACGCCCGTGTCAGCAGTCACGATGTAGTCCCCCGTTTACGTTGACATGAAACTGCTTGAGCCAGGATGCTCGGGAGGAACATGTCGGATGATCAGACCTAATCGATTCGCTTCGTACCCTTACGAGGTCAAACCGACAGCAGTCCCCTTGGCGCAGAGAGTGGCAAGAGCACCAAGAAGATCGCTACTGACCTGGAGTGAGCGTCGGCTCTCTGAACCGGTGGCTTGAGGACCCAAGACTCGGCGGTGTCAGCAGAAACGGCAGCCTGGATACTGAGGAGCGAGCTGAGCTGCGCAGGCTCCGGCGGCAAGTCTGGGTTCTGCGTGAGTTACGGGAGCTACAACAAACCGCAGTGCGTTCAACCTCTCAGCACCACTGGGCAAAAAGTTCAACATCAGGAGACGCGGCACAGCCACCGCCACGAGTCAACGACCTGCTGGCACAGGTATGTTTCCTCCGGCGGAGGCAGCGTCTTGAGGTCGGCTCCGCATGAACGTGTACACGATGCCGGCGACCAGCAGCAGCGCACCGACGATACCGCCGATCATCACGGCAGTTTCCTGAGTCTGGCCAGCTGCGATCCCTGAGAGTCCCCAGACGAGAATCAGGGTGTAATAGTAATCCCTTTGTGTCCACAGGGACAGGAGTCCGAGCACGACGGTCGCACCGATGAGTATGAGAGCCCAGCCGGTCTCGCCGATCGGGCTGCCGTCCCAGCCGACGGATGTCAGGTAGGCGCTGATGTTCGCGATTGTCGCTACCGAAATCCAGCCGAGGTAGATGCGGAAAGGAAGCGCAACCATGATCCGGTAAGCGGTGGTGTTCGCACTCTTCCGTCTGGCCACGTGCGTGTATATGAGGATCAGCGTCAGGAGCAGAAGCACCATGAGGATGACGCTCATGCCGATCCACAGGTAATGCCAGGTCAGCAGCCAGCTGAGGTTCAGCAGGCAGGAGATGATGAACAGCACGGCCACGCGTTGAACGACCGGCTTGTTCGCCTGCGACGGAAGGAACTGGTAGACCGTGAACGCGGTCAGGCCGATGTAGATGACCGACCAGATGGAGAACGTGAACCCGGCCGGCGTGAACAGGTTGCTGTACATGGCCGAAACCTCGCTGGTATCGCGACCGCCGAGCGGCAAGGTGACCGCCAGGATGTTGAACGCGACCATCGCGAGCAGTGCCGCCGGTACAGCCAGGTGCCGGATGGGATCAAGTTTGAGGGACCGCATCAGCGGGCGACTCCTGCGGGTATTGTCAGTTTCACGCAGTTTCTTGTCAGCACTGTGTACCGCCTTTCCGATGTAGGGGATTGTAGCCGCAGCGTGAGAGGCGAGTCAGTACGCAGTGCCACGCTGTGCGGTTACGCCGCGCTGGCCCGGGAATCGGACAGCGCAACGCAACGCTCAGTGTCAGCCTTAACGACGTGTTGACGGGCTCTGGGTACGATACTGCTTATGTACGGATTGCGTTACCTGTCGAATCGCCTGTGGATTTACCTGGCGGCTTGCTTCGTCCTGCTCTCCGGCGGTGCGGAAGTTCGCGCGCAGGGCAACTGCCTTGTCATCGATCCGGAGGACACCGGTGAGCTCAGCGGATTGCGCTGCATCACAGCCCTGACCGACGGACTGGAAGCGGAAGTCGCCTGGAGTTTCACGGAAGGTGACATGAACCGCCGGCTGATCGAGCTCACGCTGGACAGCGCACCCGGCCAGCAGGTGCAGGTCGAACTGATCTCAGCAGGCGAACCGGTGGTCACGCTCAACGCGTCAGACGGCGCCGCGGTAAGTCGCACCATCCCGCTGCTGCCTGCTGACTACACCTTGCGGTTCACAGTCACCGGAGAAGAAGGCCGCTTCATCCTGAACCCGCAGAGCGTCGGCAACCCGCTGGGAATCGGCACCAGCCCGGCGGGCAGGAGTAACCGCGCTACCAGGACGAACGGCACTTTCGCCCGACTGGGCTCGCTTCAAGGTGGAGCCGATTACGTTCGCTGGCGACTGGATGAAGCCCAGGCGGAACACTTGTGGAGGCTGACGGCCACCGGCACACCTGGTTTCCCACTGACCGTCAAACTGTTCAGCGAAGACGGTGACCCGGTGCTGCAGGAGGAACTGGCCAGTGGCGAGACGCTCGAGCTGACCGACCTGCAGCTCCCAGCGGGTGATTACACGTTCGTGCTGAGCCCGGAATCCGAGGCGCCGCAGGCCGGTTATCACCTGACTGCCAGCCCGCTTGGCCCGCTGACTGACGGTCAGAAGACCGGCCGTACCCGCTCGCATTCCGGGGCGAACCGCGTCACAACCGCCACAGGCATCCGCGGGCAGCTGGACGAGGACGGCACGGATTACTTCCACCTGATTGTCAGCGACACCGAGGCCGGCTACTACAGCCTGAGGGCGGACCTGGCACCGGGGCTGGCCAGTCTGTGCATCGACGGTGCCCAGCAGCAGGAACTCGCCTGCTACGCCGCCGCCGACGAGCTGATTATTCCGGTGCTGAAGCTTGATGAGGGCGAGTACTGGCTCCGCCTCAACGGCACTCGCAGCCAGAATCCTGCTTACGAGCTGACCTTCACGGAGGTGACGGCTCCTGATTCGGACATCATCGTTACGGCGCCGTCCGGCACCCGGGCAGCGGCCATCACGTTGCCGGAGTCGCTCGGCGTCCGGATCACGCATCCCAGCCGCACCATCACCTGGCTGGAACTGCCACTGTCCGAATCAGGTCTGTACCGCGTGCAGGTGCAGGGTGACGGTAACATCCGCACCCTGACAGTCACCGACGGCGGTGGTGGCCGGATCCGTAACGAAAGCAACAGCAACCGGCTTGACAACGTACCGCTGCGCCTCGGCAGCAACTTCATCGGCCTGGACGCAGAAGCAGGCGAATACGCCCTGCGGGTGCTGCATCTCGGACCATTGCCGACTGAGGAGCCCCAGCCAGCCCAGGCCGCGGTCGAAGTCGCTGCGGACGAAGCGACCGGTGAACCTGCACTGATCGAGGCGCGCCCCGCAGGAACAGTTGTGCCGGCCGTCAATCACCGTGCGGTCGACGCTGTGCGCCTGAGCACCGGACGCGATTACGTAGGTACGATCGACGGCCCGGATGCCTACTACCGCTTCTCACTCCGGAACGACGCACCCGTGCAGCTGACCCTGACGCCGCCTGACGATGGCGAGATGCGCCTGCGGCTGACCCCTGCGGTGAGCGGCGACCGCACGACCAGCGAACCCGGTGAGCAGCTCACCCTGAACCACGGGCTGCCTGCGGGTGATTACCGGGTGGAACTGCGGATGAACAACGACTCGACCGGCTGGTACGCGCTCCGGCTCGAGCTCTTCGACCCGCTGGACCTGCCCCTTGACGCTGATCCACTGGATGCCAGCAACGCACGACCCATCCCCGCCGACCACGTACTGAGGGTCCCGGGCCGGACGGACGGGTCGATGACCTACCGCCTGCCTTTTCTGCAGGATGACACCCAGCTTGACATTCACGTCAGCTCCGGTGACCTGCGGCAGGTCTGGGTGACCCGCGCGCCTGGGGCCGCGGCTCGTGACCGGCTTCAGCCGCTCGCGGAGGACCGCGACAGCGGGGTAATCACGTTCGGACTGGAGGCTGGGGTCGAGTACCTGCTGAGCCTGCGCAGCGGAAGCACGGAAGAGTGGGACCTGCGTCTGGATTTCGGGGACACTGTGTCGGCCAGGGACGTCACGGACCTGCAGGAGGAACTGACTCTCACACTCGACTACGCTACGGCCGAAGTGGCTGCCTGGTCACGCTACGGCCAGACGCTGAACGCCACCTTCACCGCAGAGAACGGTTCAGCCGGGGCACTGAACCTGGCGGTCCTCAGCCATACGAGCGACCCGCGCGTCACCATCAGCGGCCTGCCGGAGCAGCTGCACCTGGCGGCGGGCGAGACGGCTGAACTCGCCCTTGAGCTCCTGCTGCCAGCTGACCTGCGCAGCGATGCTCCGCTGACGGTGACCGTCGGCCTGCGCGATGAGAGCGGCGCAGTCGCCACCGCCGCTGCGGACCTGCTGCCCAGCTGCGACGCCCCGCACTCCGGCGCGCATGTCTGGTGGCCCGCGCCTTTGGCCGAGCGCATCTACTGGAACTACGCACGCAGTGCACTGGGCGCGAGCATCAGCGGCTTCCCGTCCAGCACCCGCGACGTGCAGCTCATCGACGGCCGGGTCTCCCCCGCCACTCCCAGCACCAGTCAGGGCAAGTACTACGTGCTCGACCTGGGTGAGCCCCGGACGGTGCACGCCACGATGCTGCATCCGCTCGCCAACGGTGACGCCCTCGAGGGCCTGCGTGACTTCAGGATCTCAGCATCAGACGATGGTGAGAACTGGGAAACGGTCCTCGAGGCGAGCATGAGCAGCGCACTCATCGAGCAGTTCTTCGGGTTCCCGGAACCCGTCACCGCACGGTTCCTGCGCCTGGACCCTTTGAGCAACCAGGCACGCGACGGCCGCGGCATGAACATCGGTGAGTGGAAACTACTCGGTACGGACATGCCCTTCGGGCGCATCAACCTGGCTGACGCGACCCTCGGTGGTCACCTAGTGCAGTCCAACCTGCTGCAGTCCATGGACCGGGGCATGCTCGAGGACGGCGCGAACCAGCCTCAGGCCAGGAGCACCGCGGACGGCAGGCTCGACTGGGTGCTCGGTTTCCATGACAACCACGCTGCGCAGATCACCGGGCTGGAGTGGCAGGAGTACGAACTGCGGAACAACAACAGCTACATCCCCGCGGTACGCGTGTCCGTCAGTACGGAGTCGCCCCTGGGACCATGGGAGCACCTGACGGACTGGCGCTTGCCGCAGACGACAGACCTGGCGCAACTCACGTTCGACGAGCCAGTGTGGGCGCGTTTCATCCGCTTCGAGGTGCAGTTGGACCTGGAGGAACCCGGGCGGGTCAACCTGAACCTGCCGACTTCCCTGCGCGTGTTTGAACACCAGGGGGACGGCTATCGCTCGATCCTGAGCGAGTGGGGCATGGGCAGTCAGCACGCGAGCTACGAGCATGCTCACCCGGAGCTCGTCGAGCTGGTCAACGTCAGCTTCGGCGACAACGGCGAACCCGCGACCGCTCACTTCCTGGCGGACGAATCGAACGGATTCGTGCAGACCGGCAGGTTCGAAGCCTGGTACGACTTCGAGGTGAACGAGGAAGCAGCCCATGTGACGATGCGCATCGACAGCGGCGCCAGCTTCGCACTCGACTGGCAGGTGTTCGACGCTGAGGACCAGCTCGTGGATGAGGGCAGCAGCGACCGGGCGCTCCGCCGTACGCTGCCCCCGGGCAGCTACCGGCTGCGCATCGCTGAACCACCGCGGTCCATCGCCTTCATTTGGGACAACAGCGGCAGCGTCAGCCCGTTCTCAGCCATGATCTACGCGGCACTCGAGCGGTTCGCGACCGGCATCACCCGCGGTCAGGAGAAGGTGATGCTGGGGGTGTTCTCCACCGGCGGAGCCAACTTCCTGCTGCCGGACTGGAGCGGGGATGCCGACGAGGTCAGCCTGGCTCTGAACGATTACGACCGCAGTGATGCTGCGAGTGACTCACCCAACGCGCTGCTGGCGATCAACCCGCTTCTGGTCGACCGCCGCGGCAGCCGCTCGATACTGCTGATCACAGACGCAGAGACCGGCTTCAACTCGACTCCGAACATGTGGCGGTCGTTCGTGCGGCCCGAGCCGCAGGTGTTCGCCCTGCACGTGAGCACGGCCAGCAGCGACTACAGCGAGGACTTCATGCAGGACGTTTCCGCCGCGTACGGTGGCCACTACACCCTGGCTCGCACGGCGGGCGACCTGGAAGTCGGTCTGCTGCGTGCCGACTGCCTGATCCGCCGGCCCAAGCCGTACCACGTCAGCATCGCCTTTGAAGACCGCCAGCCTGAGCCAGGAACCCTGGCCGTGCAGAGCCCTGCCAGCCGTGAAGGGGGCGGCTCGGGACCGACCGGTGGTGGTTCCGGCGCCATCGAAGTGATCCTGGACGCCAGCGGCAGCATGTGGCAGACGCTGGACGGCCGTTACCGTTATGACATCGCCAACGAGGTGCTGATCGACCTCGTCAACAACGTGCTTCCCGAAGAAGTGCCGTTCGCCCTGCGGGTGTTCGGCAACCGCGAAGCCGACGTGTGCCGCAGCGACCTTGAGGTCTCCCTCGCCCCGCTCGAACCGGCGGCCGTGTCATCGGTCATCGCCGGAATCGAACCGCAGCCGTTCGCGGGCACGCCGCTGGCGGAGTCCATCCAGCTGGCTGCACTGGACCTGGCTGGCGCCAGCGGTGCGCGCACCCTGATCCTGATCACCGACGGTGAGGAGTCATGCGACGGCGATGTTGAGGCAGCCATCGCTGAGCTTCGCTCGTCGGGTGTGGACGTGGTGCTGAACATCATCGGCTTCGACTTCGATGCGACCGACCCCGCAGCCGCTCGCGAGCGCTTCCGGGAGTGGGCGTCGCTGGGTGGCGGACAGTACTTCGACGCCAGCGACGCCGCCGAGCTGGCCGACGCCCTCGAGCAGTCCGTCGCCGTCGGCTACGAGGTGGTGGATGGTGAGGGTAACGTCGTCAGCCGCGGTACCGTGGATGGGCCCGCCGTGGAAGTTCCGGGTGGCACGTTCACCGTGCGGGTGATCGGCGAGTCCGGCATCGTCATCGAAGGTGTGCATATCGATGGTGGCGAGGTTGAGGTGGCGATGCCAGACTGAAGCTGAAGGCCTGGGTTGCCGCCCGACCAGCGTACGCCAGGGTGGCAACAGCTCGGGCCGCAAGGCAAGGAGGAGCGGAACATGAACAGGAAACTTTACCTGAGGATCGGGAGCAGCTCGCTGGCGCTCGCCGGAGTGCTGCTCGCGCTCTTCCCTCTGACGAGGCCATGGCAGGACGCGACCGGAACCGATGCTGGCCTGATCGCGGCCACCGCCAGCGGCTGGTGGATACCATCGCACCTGTTCGGAGCGCTGGGCTTCGTGCTTCTGGCACTCGCCACGACCGCCGTACTGGGCGTACTGATGAACACGCGTGGCGAGCCCGCCGGCAGGGGAATGGCCCTGCTGACCATGCTGGGCGTGGGCCTGATACTGCCGTACTACGGCGCTGAGTCGTTCGGGCTGCATGCCGTGGCGACAGCACCGGAGCTGACTGACCCCGGCACGCGCATCGCGTTGCTGGAGGCCCTACGTAACGACCCGTTCGCCCTGAGTACCTTCGGTGCCGGATGGCTGCTGCTCGCCACAGCCGGCATCCTGCTGGCCGTCGCGGTGCCGCGGGCCGGCTACGGCCCGGCCTTGCCGGCCGTCTCTGTGGCGGTGCTGGTGGCCCTGTACCTGCCGCAGTTCTTCGGCCCGCCGTGGCTGAGGATCACCCATGGGCTGCTGCTTGGCATCAGCCTGGTCCTGTTCGCCGGCTGGCACGCGCGTGTGGCGCGGGAGTCACTCGGAGGCAGGCAGCCCTGAACGCTGCGCTGAGCTACCTGGCCTGCCGGCTGCCCGGCGTCCGCTGAGTTAGATCAGCGGACGCCGGAATGTTACTCGTCGAGCCAGACGAGCATGGTGTCAACCAGCGTGCTCTCCTGGAGGAGGAACGCCTGCGTGTCCGGCAGGTTGGTGCCGTCAACGAAGTAGGGCTCCTCACGATGGTTGGGGATCACGAACGTGTCCCGCAGGGAGAAACTCTTGTGCTCCACGAAGGCGATGTGCTTCCCGTCGGGCGAAAACGCCGGCCCGACCAGGCTGCTGGGACCGGTGGTGAGCTGGTGTGACGGCTCGCCCACCAGTTCGTTGACCCACAGGTCACCGTTCCACGAGTAAACGAGCTGGCTTCCGTCGTGTGAGAAAGCGAAGTCAAAAGGTTGCGCCACAGCCCATTCGTTCGGCTCGAAACCGACGATCACGCCCATATTGATGACCGGACTGTCACCGGCCAGCTCATCCAGCGATACCGCTACGATCCCACCGGCAAAACTCACGTTCGGATCGTCGAACTCTGCCGCGAACACGAGCTGGTTATCCGTCACCCAGATCATGTCGCTGCCCTCGATGCCAGGATTGCCTTGATAGACGACCTCGTGCGTGTTGCGGTTGATGATCTCCAGGAAAGGGTCCTGTCCGGAGAAGATGGCCGCCAGATGCTCACCATCGGGCGAGACCGCCAGACCCTCCACACCACCGTAAGCGAGTGCCTCGGAATCAGTCCACAGGAACGTGCTCTTGGTTCCGAACGTATCCAGGTCGTACGCTTCAACGGTAACTGGGCTGCCGTAACTGGTACCGATGACCTGCAACTCGTTGGCGGGCAGGTGCAGGGCGATCGACTCCCAGGCAGTTCCTGCAGTAAGCCGACTGGTCCAGCTCCCGTTGGCCGTCAGGTTCATGTCGTGGATATACGAAGTGCCTTCTGCGATGATGCGCCCGGTGAACGGATTGTTGTGGCCACCGCCTCCCCCGCCACCCGGAGGCCCGGAAGACTCACCACCTGAAGCTCCGCAGCCGACCAGTACGAACATGCCAAGCAGCAACGCTGCCAATCCCGGTGTTTTCATCATTCCCCCCGTTGCCAGACACGGCAAGACTTCCAAGCTAACGAATCGCGATGAGGCTGAACTGTAGCCGGCGGCAGTGTGCTCTCTGGTGTTCCGTTGTTAGTGGCCGGAAATACCTGACACGGGTCAGACTTCGGTGGCTTCGAGATGGCGGCGTATCCAGCCGGCCAGGTACAATCACACTTAACCAATGGCGAAGCAGATCAATGTTGTCGGCGCGGTGTTCACAAGAAATGGCAAGGTCCTGGCGGCTAAACGCGGACCCTATAAGGCGCTGCCGGGGTTGTGGGAGTTCCCCGGCGGCAAGATCGAGCCCGGTGAGAGCGCCGAACAGGCTCTGCGCCGCGAACTGGCTGAAGAGCTCCGCGTTGATGTCGAGGTGGGCGAGTACCTGACTACCACCGTCCACGAGTACGACTTCGGCACGGTTTCGCTGTCCACTTACTTCGTTGACCTGCCGGCTGCAGAGCCGCAGCTGACAGAACATGTAGAGCTGCGCTGGTTGGACAAGCATGAACTGTTTGATGTCGAGTGGGCACCGGCGGATATACCTGCCGTCGAGCTGCTCGCACACACCTTACTCGAGACGATATGAGCATCAACGACCTGCAAAGGGCACTGCAGCACGGCTTCATCGACCGTCACGTCCAGGCCCCGGCCAGGCTCAGCCCAGCGCTGATCAATAACCAGTCGGCTTCTACCATGAGTCGGGCGATCAGCACCGAATTGCGGGATGCGGACAGCTTCCTGTTCTCAGTCGCTTTCATCACCGCGGCAGCCGTCTCGGTCCTGAAGCAGGACCTGCTCGACTTCGCCGGCACCGGTGTGATCGTCACCTCGAACTACCTCGGTTTCAATACACCGCAGGCGTACAGGGAACTGCTTAACATCCGTGGACTCAAGGTCATGGTGATGCCTGACAGTTCGGGCTTTCACGCCAAGGGCTACGTGTTCAATCGAGGACAAAACACCACCGCGATAGTCGGAAGCTCCAACCTGACCGTCGACGCACTCGCCAACAATCACGAGTGGAACCTGCGCTTTTCAGCCTCGAACGAGGGTCACTTGATCAGTCAACTTGAGGCAGCAATTCGGCTGCAGCTCGCCGAGGCAACCGTGATTGACGCCGCCTGGGTTGATGACTTTGAGCGGACGTACGTGCCATTACGCTTCCAGCGCGCCTCAGCTCAGCTACCAACTACGGAGGCACCGGCTCCGTCCAGCCGCAGCGTCGCTCCTAACCGGATGCAGATGAGTGCACTGTCGGCATTGTCATCCCTTCGCAGCGAGGGAGAACGTCGGGCCCTGGTCGTATCAGCGACCGGCACCGGCAAGACCATGCTATCCGCACTCGACGTTAAAGCTTACGGCCCAGGCAAATTCCTGTTTCTCGCTCACCGCGAGCAGATCCTGGACAAGGCAATGGAAGAGTTCCGGCTCGTGCTGAACGAGCCTGTCAACCGCTTCGGCAAGCTTTCAGGCAGCAGTCGTGACCTTGGACACGGCAAGCGCTATCTGTTCGCGACGACCTTCTCTTTCGTCCGAGCGATCCGCAGCGGACTGATTGACGAACACGAATTCGACTATGTGCTGGTCGATGAAGTGCACCGTGCGGGCGCAGCAACCTATCTGGAAATCCTTAACTTCCTGAAGCCCGACTTTTTGCTAGGCATGACCGCAACACCCGAGCGGACCGATGACTTCAACGTGTTCGAGCTGTTCCACTACAACCTGGCGTACGAAATCCGGCTGCAGGCGGCGCTTGAGGAGAACATGCTGGCGCCGTTCCACTACTTCGGGGTTACCGACTTCACCACAGCCAGCGGCGAGACGATCAGCGAAACCAGTGAGCTGCGGCACCTGGTGTCCGAGGAACGCGCCGATCACCTCGTGAAAGTTCTGGCCCAGTATGGGCAGGCCGGGCAGCAGCCGCGCGGCCTCATTTTCTGCAGCCGCAATCGCGAAGCCGTTAGGTTGGCCGAACTCCTCAATGAACGTGAATTGCATGGCAGGAAACTCCGGACGATGGCCCTTTCAGGCGCCGATTCGATCGAGAAGCGCGAGTGGGCGGTCTCCCGACTCGAGACCGGCGAACTCGATTACCTGCTGAGTGTCGATGTATTCAACGAAGGAATCGACATCCCCAGTCTTAATCAGGTGGTGATGTTGCGGCAAACCCAGTCCAGCATCGTGTTCACCCAGCAGCTAGGTCGCGGCCTGCGCAAGTATCCGGACAAGGACTACGTGGTGGCCATCGATTTCATCGGCAATTACGCGAACAACTACCTGATTCCCACGGCACTGTTCGGCGACACCTCCCTGAATCGCGACCAGTTGCGCCGGCGCATCATCGATACCGACAACGACCACATCATTGCTGGCGTCTCCAGCATCAACTTCGACCGCATCGCCAAAGAACGCGTCTTTGCGTCCATCGCCCAGGCGCGCCTCGACTCGCTGATAAACCTGCGCAGTGCGTTCAGGTCACTGCGCGACCGGATAGGCCGCACACCCATGCTGCTGGACTTCGCAAAACATGACGTACTGGATCCGGAAGTCATTGCCGGAAAGTACGACCACTACGCTGACTTCATCCGACGCGCCACGGACACGGAGATTCCAGCGCTTGCTGAAGACGCCAGTCGTGTGCTCACGTTACTGACCCGTGAGTTTCTGAACGGCAAGCGTCCACATGAGTTGTTGCTGCTGAACGAACTGATTTGCAAGCCTGGTGCGCTGCCCCTGGCCGAGTTTCAGGCCTTACTCCGTGAGCGCGACCTGGATTGTTCGGCCCGCGTCCTTGAGTCGGTACGACGGATACTCTCAATGGAATGGTTCACGGATGCAGAGCGCAACCGGTATGGCAGCCACCCTATCGTCGAATTTGACGGGACCTGCTACCACTTAGGCGAGCGCTGGCGAGCGGCATGGGCCGACCAGCGGGTATTCGCTAAGTACGCTATGGATGTAATAAACACCGGTCTGCACCTGTCCTCCCGTCGGTATGACCACGCCGACAGCCTGATAGTCGGAGAACGCTACACCCGCAAGGATGTCTGCCGCCTGCTTAACTGGCAGCGAAACGAACAGGCAACCATGTACGGTTACAAGGTTGATCGCGATACCAACACCTGCCCGATCTTCGTGACCTACCACAAGGCGGATGACGTATCGGAA
>CAZBBU010000013.1:3312-14107 GCA_964489965.1 uncultured bacterium | reverse complement strand
CCTGGACGAACCGGCCGTGCTGACGGACTATGCCGACTGGCCTTATACCCTGGTGGACACCAACCTGAAGCTGCCGGCTGACTACGAACCGCAGGACCTGGTGCCGCTCACCGAGGCCGGCTTCGCTGACGGGCGGTTGATCCGTCAGGTGGTGATCGATGACCTGGCGGCCATGCGTCAGGCGGCGGCTGATGCCGGTAATCCCATTGAGGTGCAGAGCGCCTACCGTTCTTACAGCTACCAGGAGCAGACGTTTGCCTACTGGGTGGCGCAGGAAGGCCGTGAAGCGGCCTTGAGCTCCAGCGCCAGGCCTGGACACTCGGAACACCAGCTGGGCACCTCTCTGGACTTCAGGAGCGCTTCTGGGGCCGCCCCATGGGACCTGCCCGACTGGGGAGACACGCCAGCCGGCGCCTGGATGATCGAAAACTCCTGGAAGTTCGGTTTCGTACTGAGCTACCCGGAAGGCAAACGCGAGGAAACCTGCTACATCTACGAGCCCTGGCATTACCGCTACGTGGGACGGGAAGTGGCTGGCCTCATTCAGGAATCAGGCTTGACGCCCAGGGAATGGCTGTGGCAGTACGGTGAGCGCCAGGCGCGCTGAGCGTCAGTTCCAGCGCCTGCGCCGGCCGCGCACATGCAGGCGGCTGGTGTCCTGGGCGCTGACGCCAAGGTACAGTTCTTGCACGTTCTCATTGCTGGCCAGCGTGGCCGCGTCACCTTCGAGTACCAGGCGGCCGCCCTCGAGCACATAGCCGTAATCGGCGATGGTGAGTGCCTGACTGGCGTTCTGCTCTACCAGCAGGATGCCGGTGCCCTGCCTGTTTATGTCACGGATCACCTGAAAGATCTCCGCAACCAGCAGAGGTGCCAGGCCGAGGCTGGGCTCGTCAAGCATGATGAGCCGCGGGCGGCTCATGATCGCCCGGGCGATGGCCAGCATCTGCTGTTCGCCGCCGGACATGGTGCCGCAGCGCTGCTGCGGGCGTTCAGCCAGCCGCGGGAACACCGAATAGACACGCTGCAGGTCTTCCTGGATTCCCGCCTGGTCACGGCGGTGGTACGCACCCAGGCGCAGGTTCTCGGCCACGGTGAGCTCGGGGACCATACCGCGGCCTTCCACCACGTAGGCGATGCCGGCCCTGGCCAGTACTTCGGTGTTACGGCGCGTAAGGTTGCGGCCGTCCACCAGCACCTCACCCTTGCGGGGTTCATCGTCGATCAGCGACATGATGCTCTTCAGCATGGTGCTCTTGCCGGCGCCGTTGGAACCCAGCACGGTCACTACCTGGCCCGGCATCACTTTCAGCGAGATGCCCTTGAGTACGAGCAGCTGCTGGTAGTAGCCACTCTCCAGGTTACGCAGCTCCAGTATGGGGGTCATGCGCTGGCCTGCTGCATTTCGCTGGCAAGGCGTGCATCACCCAGATAGGCGCGAATGACTTCGGGATGGTTCTGGACCTCCTGCGGAGTACCGTCAGCGATCAGCCGGCCGTAATCGAGCACCAGCACGCGTTCACCGAGGCGGCTGACCACGCGCAGGTCGTGCTCCACGACAAGCACGCTCAGGTTCAGTTCCTTTATCAGGCGCTGCAGGTTGTGCATCATGTCGTCCTTCTCGTCAGCAGTCATGCCCGCTGTGGGTTCGTCCAGCAGCAGCAGACGAGGCTCCGAGGCCAGTGCTCGCGCCACTTCGATGAGTTTCTGTACGCCGTAGGGGAGAGCTCCTACCCGCACGTCCCGGTAGGCCTGCAAGTCGAGCAGGTCGAGCAGCTCTTCGGCCCGCAGGCGTTGCGCGACCTCATCGCGCCTCCAGCCTGGCGTGGCGAACATGGCGCCCAGCAGGCCGCTCTTGACGCGCAGGTGGCGACCCAGCAGCAGGTTGTCAAGACAGGTCATGTTGGCGAACAGCTCGATGTTCTGGAAGCTGCGGGCCAGGCCCAGCCGGGCCATCAGGTGAGGCGGGCGGCCGGTAACGTCACGCCCTCTCAGTCGGATCCGGCCTTCCTGCGGGCGGTAGAAGCCGCAGAGGCAGTTGAACAGGCTGGTCTTGCCGGCTCCGTTGGGGCCGATCACGGCGATGACCTCGCCGGGCCGCATGCTGAAACTGATGTCAGTGAGGGCGTTCAGTCCGCCGAATCGCAGACTGACGCCCTCAAGGTCAAGCAGGTGTTCGCTCAAGCGTGAGTCCTAGTAGGTCAGCCAGTCACTGACGGGACGCAGGCCCTCGGGGGTCACCTGCAGCAGGAGCGTGGAGTTGTTGCCCTGGTAGCCCTGGGAAAAGTCCAGGTTGTGGTAGAGACCGCTCGAGTAACCAGTGATGGCCTCGAGCTGGGCGATAACGTTCTCACGGGTCATCTCCTGCCCCGCGTCAGCCACGGCCTGCATGGCGATGACCAGCGGCTCGGCGAAAGCGATGCCGCCAAGGGCACGGAACGGGTCAGCAGCGATCTCCGGTGCATAGGCCAGGATCACGTCCTGGTAGTAGCGGTCCGCAATCGGGTCACCGTTACCTTCACCGACCAGCACGCTGGGCAGGCGCAGGAAGGTGCTGAACATGGCGCCCTGCATGAGCGGGTGCACCAGCAGGCTGGGATCCAGCAGTGTGACGCTGGCCAGGATCTGCGGCTGGAAGCCCAGTGACTGGAATTCGTTCAGCAGCGAGGCCGCGGCGCTCGGGTCACTGAACAGCAGCACGGTGTCAGCACCGGAGCCCTGGAGGCGCAGTGCCTGCACGCCCATGTTGGTGGTTCCGCGCTCGTATGTGACCTGGTCACCGGCGATCACGCCTTCGTGGTTGGCCAGTTCGTCTTCCATGCCGGCCACGCCGCTCAGGCCGTAACCGTCATTCTGATAGAAGATCGCCACGTTGCTCGAACCCAGTTCTTCGATTGCGTAACGGGTAAGAAGTGCGCTCTCCACGAAGTAGTTGGTGAAGGTGGCGAACACGAGCCCATCGCTCTGTTCCGCGAATTCAACCGCTCCGGTGGCGGGTCCGACCCAGGGTGTGCCGGCACGCTGGATGAGCGGCATGGCGGCCAGGCCGTTCGCCGTGCCTACACCGCCAGCGAATGCGAACACGTTCTCACGGTCGATCATTTCCCTGACGGCCGCCACGGTTCGGGCGGGGTCGTAGCCGTCATCACGGGTCACCAGTTCCAGCATCTGGCCGCCGATGCCGCCCTGGTCGTTGATGTAATCAAAGTAGGCTTCGATGGCGATGGTTACGTGACCCCAGGCGGCAGCTGGACCGGATTGCGGACCCCAGTTGCCAATACGGATGGTGTCCTGCGCAACTGCCACCGAGGCAAACAGCAGAGACGCAGCGATGAGGGACTGAACGGCTCGTTTCATCCAATATTCCTTTCCGGCATCCAAGGCTTGCCGAAGCTGATTTTTGTACTCCTGAAGGCTACCACATTCGTACGTGGACACACGCCTCAGACGCGCTTAACTTCGGGTTTGCCCAGAATTCCATGCGGGCGGAACAGAAGCACCAGAATCACGGCCAGGAACGCAAACGAAGCCTTGAACTCAAGGCTCAGGTACATGCCTACCAGCAATTCCAGCAGGCCCAGGACGTAGCCACCCAACACCGCACCCGGAAGGCTGTTCATGCCGCCGATGACCGCGGCGACGAAGCCTTTGCTGAGCGGATCCAGCATCATGGCCGGCTGCAGGAAAACTGACGGGGCGAAGAGCAGCGCGGCAGCGCAGGCCAGCATCGCCGCTGCGCCCCAGGTGGCCATGAGCACGTTTCGGACAGGGATTCCGAGTGCCTGGGCCACGTCCTCGCGCTCGGCAACCGCCCGCATGGCCAGACCGAGTTTGCTGAAGGTCATCATCGCCCAGAGGCCCACCATGAGCAGCACGCCCACAAGGGCGGTGACCAGGGAAACGATGCTGAAGCTGGCGCCAGCGAAGGTTATGAGCCGGTGCTCCACCAGTGTCGGCACGACCTTGTTGTCAGTGCCGAACACCAGGGCATCAAGGCCGCCGAGAGCCAGTGCCAAACCAAGGGTGAGGATGAGCAGGCCCAGTTCACTCTGGTTCTTGGCGGGCCGCACCAGGAACACGTAGATGAGCATGCCGATCAGTCCGGCGGCCACGAGCGCCAGCAGGAAGCTGATCCGGAAGGGCAGGCCGGTTGAGGTGATGAGCGTGTAGGCGATGAAGGTGCCGAGCACACCGATGTCACCGTGAGCGAAGTTGAGGATTCTGGTGGTCCGGTAGAGCAGCACGATACCGAGTGCGACCAGCGCGTAGATGCTGCCGATGCTCAGGCCGCTGACAATCACCTGGATGAAGGTGCCCATCAGAGTGGCCAGGTCTTCCAGAACTGCCGGACCTTGAGCCAGCGGCCGTACAGGCCGAGGGGCTCCACCACCATCAGGAAGATCACCACGATGCCGAACACGAACTGTGACCAGCTGCGCAGGCTGCTGAGCCACACTTCAATGCCGGTAACGAAGGCGGCGCCGATGATGGCACCTGGCAGGAAGCCGAGGCCGCCAACGATGGTCATGAGCAGGAACTTGATCGACAGCAGCAGGTTGAAGCTCTCAGGCGTCATGTAACCCACCAATGGCCCGTAAATGCCGCCGGCCAGGCCTGCCAGCATGGCCGAGATGGTGAAGGCAAGCGTCTTGAAGTAAGACAGGTTGATGCCGCTCATCTGGGCGGCCAGGTCAGCATCACGCACCGCCCTGAAAGCGCGGCCGACGTGGGAGCGTGACAGGTTGAAGCAAACCCACAAAGCCAGCCCGGTAATGGCCAGCGCCAGGTAGTAGAAGTTCCGGTCGGAGTAGAAATCGATACCCAGGATGATGGGTCGGTTGACCAGTATGCCGGTGCTGGCGCCCACCAGCTTCCAGTTGTTGAGTATCTGCTGGATGGCCAGGCCGAAACCGAGCGTGGCGATGGCGAGGTACGGTCCTTCGAGGCGCAGGGCAGGAATACCGATTATGAGGCCCAGCAAGCCGCTGACTGTCATGGCAGCGAGGAGTGCCAACAGGAAGGGCCAGTCCTGGTTGGTCAGGAAGGCCGTGGTGTACGCACCTGCGGCCAGGAATCCTGCGTGACCGAGTGACACCTGGCCGGTGAAGCCGACCAGGATGGCCAGGCTGACCGCCACGAGCGCGTAGGCCAGGAACAGGGTGGTGTTGTAGACGAGGTAGCCGGGCAGTACCAGCGGCAGGGCAATCAGCAGGGCGGTGAGCAGCAGGAAGGCTACCCACGCCTGTGGCGTCTGGATGTGCCTGAGGTCCTGCTCGTAGCGACGTTTGAACAGCAATTCGCACTTCCTTCCGGCGGTTCACGCGGCCTTCACAGCCACGGTGATGGGTTCAGTAAAGGCTCTCCAGCAGGTCCCGGTAGCGAGCCTCCAGGCTCGAGCGCTTGACCTTCAGTGTCGCGGTAACCTCGCCGTCCTCGTGGTAAAGCCGTTTGGTCAGAATTGCAAACTTCTTGATTGTCTCCACCCGGGACAGGTCCTTGTTGACGGCATCAACCTCGGCCTGCACGAGCTCCCTTACCTCGTCATGGCCCGCCAGGTCGCTGTAGGTCGTGTAAGGCAATTGCCTGTCCGCGGCCCACTTGCTGATGTTGTCCTCGTCCAGCACTATCAGCGCGACCAGGTACTTGCGCCGGTCGCCGAACACCACGGCGTCGTTGATGAACACGCTTGACTTGAGCAGATTCTCTATCTTCTGCGGGGCGATGTTCTTGCCACCGGCGGTGATGATGATGTCCTTCTTGCGGTCGGTGATCGAGAGGTTGCCTTCAGAATCGAGCTCACCGATGTCTCCGGTGCGCAGCCAGCCGTCCTCGAGCGCTCCGGCGGTCGCAGCCTCGTCATGCCAGTAACCTTTGAAGTTGCCGGGACTGCGCGAGAGTATCTCGCCATCTTCGGATATGCGGATCTCGACGCCGGGAAAGGCGCTTCCGACGGTACCGACCTTGCCATCCTGCCGGTGAATGGCGATGATGCCGGTGCTTTCCGTGAGTCCGAACCCCTCACGCAGGTCAACTCCGAGGTGCCGGAAGTAGCTGATGAGGCGACCGGAGATGGGTGCGGCGCCGGAGATTGCCACGCGCACCCGGTCCAGGCCCAGGCGGATGCGCAGGAAGCGGAGCACGAGCAGGTGGGCGATGGCGCTGCCGGGCCCATGGCCGCCTTTGCGCACGTTGCGCACTGCCCAGCGGTACGCCACTTGCTTGAGAAGATGTGCGTCCTTCATGTGCAGTTCCACCAGGGAGTACATCTTCTCCCAGATGCGCGGTACCGCGAAGAACACCGTGGGCCGGATCTCCTGCATGTTGAGCATCACCGTGTCCAGATTCTCGCAGAAGCTGACGGGATAACCGACTTTGAGTGGCGCGCACACGCTGATGAGCCGCTCGACGATGTGGCTGAGTGGCAGGAATGATATGAACTCGTCCCGTTCGTGCACCTCGATCGCGCTGCCCAGCGAATCAATTGCCCACAGCAGGTTGGCATGTGTCAGCATCGCCGCCTTGGGATCACCGGTGGTGCCGGAAGTGTAGATGAAGAGGGCGGTATCCTCGCTCCTCAGGCCATCAATGCGCTCGTCCACAGAGCGGGGATGCTGCTGCAGGTGCTGCCGGCCTTCTGCCAGTGCCGTGGCCCAGCCGGTCACGCCTGGCATGGTTTCGTTCTCGATCACCAGCACGAAGTCGACTTCGGGGCACTGCTCGCGGATGGCGATCCACTTCTCCAGTTGTTCGGCATCTTCCAGTATCAGACCGCATACTTCCGCATGTTTGATGCAGTAGAGCAACTGTTCAGGGCTGCTGGTGGCGTAAACGCCGACGGTGATTCCTGCCGCGCTCTGGATGGCCAGGTCGGACACGAGCCATTCGGGGCAGTTCTCGCCGAGCAGGGCGACGCGGTCGCCAGGTTCAAGTCCCTTGGTCAACAGCCAGGCGGCCAGTTGCTGGACCGCGGTCTCGTACTCGCCCCAACTGATTTCCTGCCACAAGCCGAGGCGTTTGACGCGGTGAGCCACGCCACCTTGAGCCCGGCGCTGCCGGAGTAACGCTGGCACGCTGCCCAGCGCCTGTGAAGCCTGGTTTGTCATTACGGTCAATGATAACCGGCCTGCGAGCTTCCGTGCACCTGAACAACTAAGCATTCCGTCACATGGGGCCAGATAGACTCACATTCGTAATCCGTCCGGCGACTGCTCCGTGCAGCGTCAGGACGAAAGGAGCGAAGCAGTGATGGTGCTGTCAGGTTCACCCGGGCCAAAAATCTCAGAGCAAGTGGACATCGCGTCGTGGAGCGCGTTGCCCTTCCTGATCAGCGACCGGGTTACAGGCAGCATCATCCAGGCGACGCAGGCGATAGCCGACGTGACCGGCCACAGCCTCGAAGAGCTTCAGGGCATGAGCGTGGTGGACCTGGGCCTGTGGCCGTCACTGCAGGCCAGGGAAGAGGTGCTGCAGCAGCAGCCTGTCAGTGTTCCGCAACGCTCGATATGCCTCATGGGTGTTGAAGGCAAAGAGCACGAGGCGCTGCTCGGCTGGCAAGTCGCCGATTGGGGCGGCAACCCGGTGGTCTCAGAAGTGATCATCGATATCTCGTTTGCCACTGAAACCCGGGCGCGGCTCCAGCGACTCGACCGTTTCCGCGCCAGGCTCTCGGAGGTGCTGCGAGAATCGCTTGACCGCGGTCTGGATGCCAGTTTCTACGAGCGCGTGCTCAGCAGTGCGGTTGACACGATTCCGGGTGCACAGACCGCCAGTCTGCTGGTGCGCGAGGCTGACGGACGTTACAGGTTCAAGGCAGCAGTCGGTTACGACCTGAAGCTGCTGCAGACCATCAGCTTCACCGGTGAGCAGATGTCACTCGGACAGGATGACGAACCGCAGATCGTTCATGGTTACTCCAGCAACAGTGACCTTCCTGACGATATGCGCGCCATACTGAACTCTGCCGGTCCGACCGAGCAGATCAAGGTCTCGATGGTGTCACAGGTGAAGCTGGACGGCGAGCCGGTGGCCGTCCTGATCCTGGACAACTTGCTTAACCCGGACGCTTTCGAGCCGGAAACCCTCTCCATGGCGCTTGATTACGCACAGCACCTGGCAGTGCTCTTGCAACGCTTCCGATTCGAGGAGGCCCTGTGGCACCAGGCGCACTATGACAAGCTCAGTGGGCTGCCCAACCGGCGTCTCTTCGAAACGATGCTGAGCGATGCCCTGACCCACACCCGAGACTCGGGTTCACGCCTGGCGGTCTGCTTCATCGACCTGGACAACTTCAAGTCCATCAACGACACTTACGGCCACACTTTCGGTGACAAGGTGGTCGCCGCTGTGACCAGGCGGCTGGCTTCGGTGTTGCCGGCAAAGGCAACCCTGTCCCGCTGGGGTGGTGACGAACTGGTGGCACTGGTGCCGGACATCGCGGACGAATCCGAGGCGGACGCCGTAGCGGCACAGCTGCTGCTGTCTGCGCAGGAACCGTACACCTTCCCGGGACTGACCATCAACACCACCATCAGCCTGGGCGTGGCGCACTATCCGACCGCTGGAACCAGCGGCGAGGAACTGTTGCAGAACGCCGACGTCGCGCTCTACCGGGCCAAGCAAGCCGGACGCAACACCTACGCGGTCTTTGATGATGAGATGCGCCAGTCCGTTCAGCTGCAGGCACAACTGCGCCCGGCCGTGCGCAACCACGAAATCGAGCTGCATTACCACCCCCGCTATGACATGAACGGTCAGCTCGTGGCGGTCGAGGCGCTCGCTCGCTGGGATCACCCCGAGCGTGGTTTACTGCCCGCCTCGGCCTTCATCGGCATTGCCGAGCACGCAGGAATGATGCATCAGCTTGGAGCCCATCTGTTCGAGCAGGCCGTACAGCAGGCCCGCAACTGGTTGGACCATGGTCTGAACGTCGCCGTCGCGTTCAACCTGAGCAGCTTTCAGCTGCAGGCCACCGGTCTGGTTCAGCAGGTGGAGGCGACACTGCGGCGCCACGCACTGCCTCCGCACCTGATCGAACTGCAGGTCACCGAGTCAGCTGCCCTGGTCGATGTTCCTGATGCAGCGAGCAAGCTCAAGCGACTTCGGCAACTCGGCGTTCGGCTCCTGCTTGATGGTGTGGGCAGTGGCTTCAGCAGCCTGGCGATGCTGCGCAACCTGCAACTTGACGGCATCAAAATCAGCAGGGAGTTCGTGATGGGCGTCGCCGCCGGCTCGCAACAGCTTGAAGGTGGCATCGCGTCACAGGATGTGGTGCTTGCCCTGGTTGGCCTTGGGCGTGACCTTGGCGTGCAGATTATTGCCGAGGGCGTGGAGACAGAAGCCCAGTTCGAGTTCATCAAGCGGGCAGGGGCAACCCAGGTTCAGGGCTTCCTGTTCAATGAGGTCTTACCCGCGGATCAGGCTACGAAACTGCTGCTCAGCCTGGATTCAGAACACTGATATCAGGTTTCAGGCCCGCATCGAGGATGAGCTGCCGGTAATCCTCCGGAGAAAGCGGATGCCGGCCGGCCACGGCGATTAAGGCAGCCTCCAGCAGATTGGTCGCCAGGCTGCGCCCACCGATGCGTGGCGTCGTGGTCATGAGGCGCGACACGCCTTTGGCACGCAAATCCTCTACGTCCTGGGCAGTGGTGGTGTTGGTCAGGATGACCTTGCCGGCAAGACCAGGCGGGGCATAACGCCGGATGAAATGGAAGTCACCGGCGATGACTTCAGCCCAATCGAAGAACTTCGTCCTGCTTGATTGCGTGGTCACGGTCTGCTTGCTGCCGGTGGGGTAGATCCACTTGAACGGCAGCCGGGTGATGACCGGAAGCAAGAGTTTGGCTACGCGGGTGAGGCCAGCCAGGCTCCGGATGCCGATGTTGACGCCAAGTGCAAAGATCAGGTCCCCGTAAAGCACTCTGGCACGGCGTGCATCAAGCACTTCAGCCATTCCGAAGCGGTCGACGCCAGCGACCATCAGAACCTTGCGGTCTCGCCATCCGATCTCATCTTCAAGCCCGTCCACGACCATGCGTTCGAGCGTGTCCTTCAGGGCAGCGCCGCACACCACGGGTGTGGTGGTGGCGTTGGCGGCCAGTTTGACGCCATCACGAAAGTAGTAGCGCTTGCCGCCAGCCATCACGTAAATGTCGATACCGCCGAGGCCAATGGCGTCCACTTTGCCATCCAGCTCCCGGATCTTACTGGCGGCGAGATTCATGTCACCATCGGTGCCGATGCGTTCCAGAAGCACGTTCTTGCCCAGCAGTTCGATAGTCTGCCTGGTGTCCCTGCTCGTGGAACCGATGGAGACGCTGACCACGTGCAGGTCATGTTGTGCGTTCAATTCAGTCGCGTTCCTGTTCGAGGCGTTTGAGTACCTGGCTGCTGACAGTGCGTCCAAGTCCCTTGAGCAGTCCCCGGGATTCCACGAATTCAATCACGTCGAGCACGTCCTTGCCGAGGCTGTCACTGTGGTGCTGCAGCAGGTAGTTGTTGAGGGCTCGGTCGAAACTTGGTCCTTCCCAGCCGCTGCGCTCCAGCGTGTCATGCAGGAAGCTGTTGCTCCTCTCAAGTTCCAGGCGCATCAGGGCGGGGATGCGTTCCCGCACGTCCTCCGGAAGTTCGTCCCACAGCTTCTGCAGTTCATCCCGTCGATGCCCGTCAAAGGTATCCAGGATCGTCTGGCTGATTTTCTCGGGGTCAATCACCTCGGTTTGGCTGGTCTGACTGGCCTGCAGGGCCTGGCGGGCCATGCCGGAGGGGAGGAGGTGACGGATGAAACCACCCAGGT
>CAZBBU010000013.1:0-3302 GCA_964489965.1 uncultured bacterium | reverse complement strand
GTGAGTGGGTTGCGCGTGTTTCGGCTGCTGGCTTCCGCTTTGATGCCCATGGCTATGGCGGTTTCGACTACATCCAGCCCGTGATCGGCGATCAGCTGGTACGGGTCCTGTGTGTAACCGAGCTGCCGCAACTTGCTGGCCGCGGCATTCTCTTCCTCACTGTGCCCGGCGTCAGCCATGCCCAGCGGCATCTCGGCATCTGCTTTGAGGCTGAGCCTGAAGCGTACCTGTCTGGTGACCCTGCCGTGAGTTATCGGCTGGAAGTCGAAGCGCAGTCGGCCATGTTCTTCGAACTCGTCCTGGGCCCGAAGCAGCAACTTGCGGAAGTCACGCCAGTTCTTGTACTTCTCCACCCAGACTGTCTTGCCACGCTCGGTCTTGCGGACTCTGAGTCCGAGTTCCCATTTCAGCTCGGGAATGTCATACGTCAGGAACTGCTTGCGCATGCCGTGAGAGTCATGCCAGAGGATCTCATAGAGGCGCTGGGCGTTGAAACTCTGGAGCGGCAACACGTCCAGGAGCGGAATCACGTTGTAGCGGTCCCTGAGTTCAAGCAGGTACGGGTTGAGTTCCTCGTTCAGCCTGATTTCAATGTAGGACTCCCCGTTGTCACTGCTGGCGCTGGAGACATAGCGCGCCAGGGTGGTCCACTGGAACTGGTCATAACTGTTGTTGCCCTTGGCGACGTGCACTACGCGGCGGAGCAGGCCTTCTGCTGCACGTTTTGCACGGGCGTAAGGGTTCTGCCCGAACACTTCGGTCAGTTCGTGCATGTAGATTCGGTGTGTGAGCAGCTCCGTGTCCGTACTCTGGATGCGACTCATGGCTATGAGCAGCAAGCGTTTCTCAAGCAGATCAAGCTCCTGGCTGCTCTTGGCCAGCGCGTTGGCCTGGCGAATCTGTGAGTCGGTTGCCGCCTGGCTGTCACGGTGGAATGCCAGCTCCCTGCTGTCAGCAAAGGTCTGCTCCAGCAGGTTGCCGTCCACATCTGCCGTTTCGTCCTGCAATCCGGTGTCAGTCACTGGAGTATCGGCTCCTGGTGCACAATGAGGCTCAAGATACGATGCGTGGAATCCTGGTGTCAAGCATGTTCCACGCCAAGTGGTAGACCTGACGAATACTCTGTCCCCCTTTCCGATCAAGACAGCGCGGTTTGGCCCAACTGTGGGCAGATTATTTGCTGGAACAGAGGAGGGCCAGAGGGAGGCAATGTATTGCGCAATATCTGTCCACTTCTGCCGAACGTTCCGTCTCGCAGGACAAACACCGTGTCACCCGGGCAAACTATCTGCCCACCACAAACGCACGCCATGTCCACGGGATCCGAATCCCCTGTCCGCGTTTCCCGCACAACCTGTCACATCAATGCTCTCGGAACGCCGTCCTGAACGGCCTTCCGAGAGCTGACAAAGATTGAATTGATGTTAAGACTCAAGTGTTGACAAACAAACAGATCAGACCAGGGACAAAGAATTCGCGCAGCAGGCCAGAGGGGGTCCGTGCTCGAGAAGTACTCCCGACCCGTCCCAGCCTGTGGACAGATTATTAGCTGACCGCCTGCCCCGGCTTCGAACACACTGTCACCGCAGTCAACAGGTGGACAAGAGCGGGAAAAGCCACTCCGAGAGTGGACAGAATGTGCGTACGGAGTTTCCGTGCTCCCATTACCGAACATTCTGTCTCCTGCAGATCGCAGCCAAAAGCTGACTGTCACAGCTCGTGAAAGGAATTGTGGACACTGTATTCGTGGCGGGGAGTGCGTTGGTGGGGACAAATGGGTGCCTTCAGCCTCTGGGCTGCGCGAGAACGGCCGGAATGTGGACAGTTGATTCGTGGGGACAGGATGGGGGACAGAGGATTAGTCCGCGCACGGAAAATCTTCCCTTCGATGGCCATTGCACGAATATTCTGTCCACTCTGGAGAGGGGACAGATGATTCGCCGGAACGGTTCTGCTTCCCGTTCCGGCGAATAGACTGTCCACAATTGCTGTTGCGTCAGGTTTTCAAGCTGCCTACCGTGGTTCAAACCGCAGAGCCACCCCGTTGTTGCAGTAGCGCAAGCCGGTGGGTGCAGGACCGTCGGGGAACAGGTGCCCCTGGTGCGCGCCGCAGTTGGCGCAGTGATACTCGGTACGGACCATTCCGTGGCTTCGATCTTCAGTGGTGGCAAGCTTGCCGGGCAGCGCTTCCCAGAAGCTGGGCCAGCCGGTACCGCTCTCAAACTTGGTGGTGGCGTCGAACAATGCTTCCCCGCAGGCAGCGCAGTGGAATACTCCGTCCCTGGACTCGGCCAGAAGCGGACTGCTCCCTGGCCGCTCCGTTCCGGACTCGAACATCACCGAGTACTCGTACTCTGATAGGCGTTCCTTCAGTTCCTGTCTGTCTGGTGCCTTGCTTCCGTTTTCCATGCTCAGATGCTACTCCCGACTCTTCCGCCCGACAGTAATGCACTCACCAGACGGTGGAGGAGACCTTGCCGCCGTGCCCCGTCCAGTCAACGTGGAAGTGTTCGCCACGTTCCCGGTCAATACGCTCAAAGGTATGTGCGCCGAAGTAGTCGCGTTGTGCCTGCAGCATGTTCGCGGGCACCGTGGCGCTGCGGTAGCCGTCAAAGAAGTGCAGGGCTGAACCGAGCGCGGGGACCGGAATACCGGCCGTGACCGCGGCTGCCACCACCTGGCGCCAGCCAGCCTGATCCGCATTTATCGCATCCCTGAAGAACGGGTCAAAGAGCAGGTTAGGCAACCTGGACTCGCCCGCAAAGGCACTCGCGATGTCATTCAGGAAGGCTGACCGGATGATGCAGCCACCACGCCAGATCAGGGCGATGCCTGACAGGTCCAGCTCCCAGCCCAGCTCGTCGGAGGCACTGGCGAGCAGCTTGTAGCCTTGCGCGTAGGAAATGACCTTGGCGGAGTAGAGGGCCTGTTCAAGGGAGACAAGAAATTCGTCGGCTTCCGGTGCGATGCCACTGTCAGGTCCGGTCAACACTTCAGAAGCGGCGACCCGCTCGTCCTTCAACGCGGAGAGGAAGCGCGCGAAGACTGCCTCGCCGATCAGGGTCAAGGGCGTGCCCTGCTCCAGAGCGTTGTTGACAGTCCACTTGCCAGTGCCCTTCTGGCCGGCACTGTCCAGGATCTTCTCGACCAGCGGTGATCCGTCCTCATCCTTGAAAGCCAGAATCTCGGATGTGATCTCGATCAGGTAGGAATCGAGCCTTCCGCGGTTCCAGTCGCTGAAGACGTCACTCATGCGCTGGTGATCCATGCCGAGCAAACCCTTGAGCAGGTGGTATGTTTCG
>CAZBBU010000012.1:0-14476 GCA_964489965.1 uncultured bacterium | reverse complement strand
CCCGCGGACTGCTGGTGGATGACCCCGCCGGCCTCCTGCTGAAACTGGGCCGCAAGGCGCGCAGCCAGATCAGCGGAACCGTCATCGGCATCACCGGTTCGGCCGGCAAGACCACCACCAAGGACCTGCTGCGCAGCCTGCTGGCCGCAGGTGCCACGCCCGGCAACCTCAACACCCCGCTGGCTCTCTCCTGCACCCTGGTGGAGGCCGCCCTGCACTCACCACGGCAGGACCTGGTGCTGGAACTCGGTATCGACCACCCGGGTGAGATGGCCACACTGCTGGACTTGACCAGCCCTGAGCTGGGCGTACTTACCAGCATCGCCCCCAGCCACCTGCAGGGCCTGGGCAGCCTTGAGGCGGTCAGGAACGAGAAGCGACAGCTGACTGACCGCGCCGGCCGCAGCTACCTGAGCGTGCAGGCAGCCGGGCAGCTGACGGACCTGCCGGCCGGCAGCATCACCTACGGACTCGAAACCGGAGCTGACCGGCAGGGCAGCGTCCAGGGCGGCCGGCTCCACTTCGCGGGCTTTGATTGGCCCCTGGCCCAGCCCGGGCGCGCCTACGCCACCAACCTGACCGGGGCACTCTCGGTGGCGATCGACCTGGGTGCCAAGCCTGAACTGCTGCGGGAACGCCTTGTCGGGGCAAGCCTCACCCCGGGGCGCCTGCAACTGCGCCAGGCGGGCCGACGGCTGCTGATAGACGACAGCTACAACAGCAATCCGGCTTCCGCCCAGGTGGCACTCGAAGTGCTGAGGGAACAGCCCGGACCCCGCGTGGCCATCCTGGGTGACATGCGTGAGCTGGGCGCCGAGAGCGACCGCTATCACCATGAGCTGGGCCTCGCCAGCCGCGGACTCGACCTGGTGATTGCGGTAGGTGAGCATGCCGCACATGTGCGTGCAGGCAACCCGCGAGCGGTGACGGTCGGGGACACGATGGCGGCGCTGCCACTGCTCGGGCGGCTGCCCGAGCCCGCAACCGTGCTCATCAAGGCGTCGCGCAGCCTCGGCTTCGAGCGGCTCGTGCAGGCGCTGGAGGAAAGTACATGACCGTGTTCGTCACCGCGCTGCTGTCCCTGCTCCTCTGCGGCGTGTTCCTCAAGCTCGGCAACCGACTGGGCTGGGGCAAGAGCATCCGCCAGGATGGGCCTGAAAGTCATCACACCAAGGCTGGCACCACCACCATGGGCGGCGCAGCCTTCCTCCTCGCCGCCGGAATCGCCTGGCTGCTCTTCGGTGAAGGACGCAGCGGCAACGCCGTGCTCCTGCTCACCCTGGCGATCGCGCTGCTGGGCCTGGCGGACGACGTGCTGGCCATCCGGCGCAGTCGCGGACGTCAGGAGGCGGCCGGTCTGCTCGCGCGCTGGCGCATCCTGTTCCAGAGCGCCGTCGCACTGGCCTTCGCCCTGGACACCGTGAACAGCGGCAACCTGCTCACCGGCAGCGCCGTTATCGACGTTCTCGTCTACACCTTCGCCATCGTGGGCAGCATCAACGCCATGAACTTCGCTGACGGGCTCGACGGCCTGGCAGCCGGCATGATGCTGATCATGCTGCTGGCCTTCGCCGGCAACCCGCTGGCCGCCGTCCTGATCGGTGCCCTGCTGGGCTTCCTCTGGTACAACGGTCAGCCCGCCCGCCTGTTCATGGGCGGCGTCGGCTCCGAAGCGCTCGGGGCCGCCCTGGCCGGCCTGGCCATCACCGGCGGCATGACCTGGTACCTTCCGCTGCTCGCCCTGGTTCCCGTGCTGGTGGTGCTCTCTGTGATCATTCAGGTCACGTACTTCAAGGCCACGGGCGGCAAACGCCTGTTCAGGATGACGCCGCTGCACCATCACTTCGAGCTGCTCGGCTGGCCGCAACAGCAGGTCGTGACCCGCTTCTGGATCGTCACCGCCGTGTGTACTGCCCTGGTGATCTGGCTCCGGGGCGGAGTGGCATGACCATCCTGGTCTACGGGCTGGGCCGCAGCGGCCTGGCCACCGTCAGGCTCCTGCGCCGGCAGGGCAAACAGGTGCAGTTCTTCGAGGCACGTGAGGCGGGCCCTGACATCAGCGAAGCCGAACTTCTCGGTGCCCGCAGGCTGCACGACGTCCGGCGCACCGAAGCCAGGCTCGCCATCGTGGCGCCCGGCGTACCCATCGACCATCCTGACCTGAACTCGCTGCAGGCCGCCGGCGTGGAGATAATCGGCGAGGTCGAGTGGGTGAGCCGCACCTTCAGCAACCCGCTGCTGGGCATCACCGGCACGGCTGGCAAGGGGACAGTGACCGCGTGGATCACCCATGTGCTGAACGAGGCGGGCACCAGGGCCGTTGCCGGTGGAAACATCGACCCGGCACTGGCGGAAGTCGCGGACCAGCAGTCGGTGCTGGTGGCAGAACTGTCCTCCTTCCAGCTGGAACGCAGCACCGGACTCGATCCCCTGGTAGCCGTGGTGCTCAACCTGGGGGAAGACCACCTGGACCGGCACGGCACCGTGGACGCTTATCACGCGGCGAAACGGAACCTGCTCAACCGCCTGTCGGCCGACCACCTGTTCGTGTACAACCAGGACGACGACGTCCTGCGCAGCTGGCAGCAACAGCGCCAGGGCCGCAGTGCCGGCTTCTCGGTCTCCGGCCCGGCAGACGCCTGGCTGGATGGCGATACCCTCCTGCTGCATGGTCAGGAGCTGATCAAGGCCTTCGAACTGCCGCTCAAAGGTGACCACAACATCGCCAACGCCCTCGCCACCTCCCTGGCCTGCTTCGAGCTGGGGCTGACACACGAGGCGATCGCCACTGGACTGCGCACCTTCCGTGGCCTCCCCGGCCGTTTCTCCACCGTGGGGACCTACCTGGGCATCACCTTCATCGAGGACTCGATCGCCACGCGGCCACTGGCCGTGCATGCGGCTCTCAAGGCCAGCCCCACGCCGCTCGTCTGGATCGCAGGGGGTCAGAACAAGGGCGCGGACATCCGTCAGTTCTCGGAAGTCGCACGGGAACGCGTCGGGCTGTTCATAGGCATCGGAGCCTCCGGCGGCGAGTTCTGCGACGGACTGCGCGACGTGGTGCCGGTACTGCACTGCCCGGAAGCCGACGGCCGGCTGGCGCTGCGCCGGGCGCTGCGCGCAGCCGGGCAGCACCTGCACGCACATTCGGCCCGTGGTGGCACCGTGCTGCTGGCACCGCTGGCTGCGTCATTCGATCAGTTCAGCGACTACCGCGAACGCGCCCGCGTGTTCCGCGAGGAAGTGCTGTTGCTGGAGGAGTCATGGACCCCGTCCTCCTGACCATCCAGCTGATGCTGGGTGGCCTGGGCGTCCTCGGCGTGGCGACGGGCGACCCGAGCGTGGTGCTGGAGCACGCGAGCCGCTTCCTGGGCTGCGTGCTGCTGACCGTGGCAGTCAGTCACATCAAGCCGCGTCTGGTGGTCAGGTTCAGCCCCGCCTTCTATCTCGGCACCCTCTTCCTGCTGATCCTGGTGCTCATAATCGGTATCTCACCCGTCGGATCCGACAGCAAACGCTGGCTGGACCTGGCCTTCTTCACCTTCCAGCCCAGCGAGATCATGAAGGTCGCCGTTATCGCCTACCTGGCCACCTTCTTCCACAACCACATCGAACAGACACCCATCGGTCGACCCACCCTCGTCATCGGTGTCGCCTGCGGCCTGATCGTGCTGCAGCCGGACCTGGGCACCAGCGTGTTCATCTTCCTGCTGGCGCTCGGCATCATGTTCATCGGCCCGGTCAAGCCGCAGAAAGTGTTCGCCGTCGGCGGTTTCGCCCTGGTGGTCGGCGCGTTGATGGGCAGCCTGCTCCTGTCGGACTTCACCTACTTCGCCGACCGTCTTGACAGTTTCTTCGACCTGCACGGCGAACAGGAACTCGCCCAGGACGTTTCCTTTCAGGCGGTTCAGGCGCGGCGCACCATCATGCGCGCCGGCCTGACCGGATTCGGACCCGGCAGGCCCAGCGTGGTCCCGGAAGCCGAGACGGACATGGTGGCCATAGCACTCACCCAGTCACTGGGACTGCTGGGCATCGGCACCGTCATCATGCTGTACATCCTCTTCGGCATCCGCGGCATCAAGATCGCCTCGTCACTGGGTGGGCCTGGCAGCCTGCTGGCTGCAGGCGCAACCATCTACATCTGCGGCCAAGCCGGAGTGAACCTGGCGGTGGCTTCGGGCCTGTTGCCCATCACCGGCATACCGCTGCCGTTCATGAGTTACGGCCTCAACAGCCTGGTCAGCGTGTCCATAGCCAGCGGTTTCATCCACTCTGCCTACCGGCAGGTCCGGCTTGCGGAGCAGCCCCTGTGAGTGCGCAGACCGTGGTACTGGCCACCGGCGGCACCGGCGGGCACATCTACCCCGCCCTCGCGCTGGCGGGACGGTTAGGTAAGGCGGGGGTCAAGACGGTGCTGATCGGCAGCCGGGGCGGCCTCGAGGAGAAACTGGCCGGCGACTCCGGCGTGGAGTTCCTCGGTGTCAGCAGCGGCAAGCTGGACCGCCAGCGTCCCGACCCGCGGGAACTGCAGCGGGCCGTGCGGGGCGTCCTGCAGGCCCGCACGCATCTGAGGCGGATCAGGCCGGGCCTGGTGCTGGGCTTCGGCGGATTCGCTTCGCTGCCGGCAAGCGCCGCCGCCAGCTGGCTGAAACTGCCGCTGTGGCTGGTCGAGCAGAACGCCCACCCCGGCCTGGTCACCAGGCTGCTGGCGAGCCGGGCTGAGCTCGTCATAACCAACATCGCAGCCGCCGGCAAGCGCCTCAAGGCACGAAAGCTCCGGGTCATCCCCTACGCGGTCGATGAACTCAGGCCAGGCCGCGCCGAAGCGCGCTCCGCCCTGGGCCTGCCCCCCAGCGGGCTCGTGACCCTGGTCATGGGAGGCTCGCAGGGATCCGTGGCCATCAACACGGCCGTGCTGGCGGCCAGACAGCAGCTGGGCCAGGCAGCGCCCTATACCCTGCACGTGACAGGACCCGCCAACCTGGAGACGGTCAGGCTCCAGTCCAGTGGCCAGCAGGACTACCGGGCCGTAGGCTACGTTGACGGTCGCCTGGCCTTCGCGGCAGCTGACATGGCCATCACCAGGGCAGGTACTGGTACATTGTCCATGGCCGCTTTTCACGGCGTTCCACTACTCATGATTCCGCTTCCCACTTCCTCAGAAAACCACCAGTTCCACAACGCTGAAACCTATCTCCGGGCCGGAGCCGGCATCCTTCTGCCCCAGGCAGACCTGGACGGGCTGGCGGGCGCCTGGCTCGAACTGCTTGAGCCCGCGAGGCTCGAAGCCGCCCGGCAGGCCATCAGCACGTTCACTCCCGCAGGCGCACTTGACGAATTCACCGAAGCAGTACTCGGGCGCCTGCACAGCGGGGTGCCAGCGTGAGCGACCACCTGCACTTCATGGGCATCGGCGGCGTCAGCATGAGCGGCCTGGCCCGCCACTACCAGGCGGAAGGACACGTCGTCAGCGGCTGTGACGCCAGTGAAAGCACCACCGTCAACGGGCTCAAGGAGGCGGGCATCACGGTACACACTGGGCACGACCCATCGCACCTCAGTGGGGTGGACACCCTGGTGAGCACCATGGCCGTACCCAACTCCCGCATACCCGGCAGCATGGAGGAATACCAGGCTGCACAGGAGCTTGGCATCGCCTCCATCAAGCGTGTGGAGCTCCTGGGACGCCTGTTCCACGAGCGGAGCGCCATAGGTGTGACCGGCAGCCACGGCAAGAGCACCATCACCGGCATGCTTGCCACCATCTTCGTGACCCTGGCTGACGACCCCAGCGTCCAGATCGGCGCCAACCTGCCACTGATAGGCGGCAACATGCGTTACGGTCGCGGCCGCTTCCTGGTGGCGGAAGTCGACGAGTCCGACCCCGGCTTCGCCCGCCTGGACTCGCACATCGCGCTGATGTCCAACCTCGAGGACGACCACGTGGCCACCGGTTACGACGAGCGTCGCAACTATCACGCCAGCCTGGAAGACCTGGAAGCGGCCGTGAGGTCGTTCGCATCCCGCTCGGACCAGCTCATCACCTGCCGCGACTCTGCCGCGCTGGAAGAACTGCTGGCGGGACACCCCGGGCGGTTCAGCTACGGATTCGCAGACGGGGCCGATTACCGGGTGCTGGACGTGCACCTGACCCCGGGTGGCAGCGAATTCGTGCTGCGCGCACCGGATGGCACGCGCCTGCCCGTCAGGCTGCAGGTGCCCGGACTGCACAACGCGCAGAACGCCGCCGGCGCGCTGGCGGTGGCTCACTCGGCGGGCCTGGAACTGCAGGCTGCCTCCGAAGCCATCGCTACTTTCCCGGGCGTTAGCCGCCGCTGGCAATCCTGGGGCCAGCTCAACGGAGCCAACATCGTGGATGACTACGCGGTGCATCCCACCGAAGTGGCGGCGATCCTGGCGGTAGCCCGCAACACCGGTCAGCGCGTCAGGGCCGTGCTGCAACCGCACCGCTGGGTGCGCACCGCTGTTCACTGGCGCGCCCTGGCCGAGGCTGCCAGCGTGGCGGACGAGGTACTGGTTCTTGACGTCTATGCCGCCGGTGAGGACCCCATCCCCGGCGTTGGAAGTGACCTGATAGTTGAGCGCATCAGGGAACTCGGCACGGAATCCAGCCACCATTCGGCGGCAACTGCACTCGAGTACCTGCGCGGCAGCGCTCAGGAAGGCGACCTGTTGCTCACGCTCGGCGCCGGCGACGTCTGGCGCGTGGCCGCCGGACTGGCCGAAGGCGCCGGCACGGACTGAGGGGCTGGCAGCTTGCGTGTCGCCGTCATCATCCTTGGCCTCCTGACCGTGCTGGCCGGCGCGGGCAGCCGGCTCTGGCCCAAGGTGGAACAGGTGTTCGTGAACGGCAACAGCCACTACAGCACGGCACAGGTCGCCTGGCTGGCCAACGTGCAGACCGGCGACCCGCTGCTGTGGGTCACCCGCTGGTCACTCGCCGGCCTGGTGGAAGACCCCTGGATAGCCAGCGCCCGTGTAGTGCGCCACTGGCCCGACACCGTATCGATCACCGTTCGTGAACGGGTACCTCTGCTGCGCACGGACGACATCGCCTGGTCGGCTGACGGCGTGGCACTGCCCGGCCTGAGCCCTGATGAACTCGCGGAACTGCCGCGCCTGGAAGGCTGGGGCGAACCCCGGGTCCTGGAAGCGATGCGGTTGCACGAGCTCATGGGCAGTTCCGGGCTTGAAGTGATAAGCTACACGCCAGATGGCTTTGAAGTGACGGTTCAAGGAGCCACAATCTTCACGCCCAGCGTAGCTGCACTAGAGGCGCAGTGGGCCGCAGTCAAGGGCAGACTCGGGAGCCGCCTTGCGGTCTATCCCTGGGGAGTGAGCGAATATAATGAGTGACGAACGCATCATCGTCGGTCTCGACATCGGTACCACCAAGATCTGCACCGTCATCGGTGAGATTGCCAGTGACGGGGTGCTGGACATCATTGGTGAAGGTACGGTGCCGAGCGACGGGCTGCGTAAGGGCGTAGTCGTGAACCTGGAGCGCACCATCGAGTCGGTGCGCCAGTCAGTCGAAGCGGCCGGCCGAGTGGCCGGCGTCAGGCCGTCAAGCGCCTGGGTCGGCATCGCCGGCACGCACCTGAAGGCCATCACCAGCCACGGCATGGCGGCCATCCGCCGCAACCAGGAGATAACCCGGGCCGACGTTGAACGCACGGTTGACAACGCCAAGGCCGTTCCGCTTGAAGCCAACATGGAAGTCCTGCACGTCATCCCTCAGGAGTACGTGGTGGACGGTCATGACGGCATCAAGGACCCGGTGGGCATGAGCGGCGTCCGGCTCGAGGTCGACGTGCACCTCATCGCCGGTTCACACGGGCCGCTTCAGAACCTGCGGCGCTGCGCCACGGACGCCGGCATCGCCGTTGAGGGCGTGGTCGTCCAGGCGATGGCCTCCGGACTGGCCGTGCTCGGCGAGGCTGAGCGTGAGGTGACGGCACTCCTCATCGACATCGGCGGTGGCACCACTGACATTGGGGTGTTCAGACGTGGCACACTCGCGCACTCCGCGGTGATCCCGCTGGGCGGTGACCACATCACCCAGGACATATCGCAACTGCTTCGCATCCCTGCTGATGAGGCCGAACGCGTCAAGAAGACGTACGGGATGGCGCTGCCGGAGATGGCTGACCGCGAGCAGATGGTGGAGATCGACAACCGGAACTACCCGGCCGCACTGTCGGCACATGAGCTGGCCCAGGTCATCAAACCGCGGGTCACAGAAATTCTCAGTTTGGTCCGTCGTAACGTCGAAGAGAACATGGGTGCACTGGAACTCACAGTCGGAAGCGTGGTCATCACCGGCGGCTCGTCGCTGATGCCCGGACTCGACCAGGTGGCGGCAGACCGCTTCCGCCTGCCCGTCCGCATCGGCAAGCCGTACGGCGTCAGTGGCCTGATCGACGTGGTCGCCAGCCCGGCGCACGCCACGGCCGTCGGCCTGGTGCGTTACGGCGTGCAGAACCAGCGGAGTGTTCCGGCCCCGGCGCGCAGGCCCGCCCGCGGACAGCCAAGGGCGGAAGGCAGCCGGCCGGGCAGCAGCATCATGCAGAGCATCCGCAACATACTTAAGGACTTTTTCTGATGCCCAGGGGAGTGTACAAATGAACAGCGACAATGCCGTCATCCGCGTGATTGGACTTGGTGGCGGCGGGAACAACGCCGTGAACCGCATGATCGAGACAGGACTCATGGGAGTCGAGTTCATCGCGGCCAACACGGACGCCCAGGTTCTGGCCACCAGCCTCGCTGACACTCGCATCCAGCTGGGCGACCACCTGACCAAGGGCCTTGGCGCTGGCGCCAACCCTGAGATCGGCGAGAAGGCGGCCCTGGAAGACCGTGAACGCATCGCTGAAGCACTTGCCGGATCCGACCTGGTGTTCATCACCGCCGGAATGGGCGGCGGCACCGGTACGGGCTCCTCCCCCGTCGTGGCCGAAGTGGCCAAGGAACAGGGCGCACTGACTGTGGCCGTCGTCACCACCCCGTTCTCCTTCGAAGGGCCCCGCCGCATGCGTCAGGCCGAGGACGGCCTGCGCAAGCTCGAGGACAAGGTCGACGCACTTATCGTGGTCGAGAACCAGCGGCTGCTCTCATCGCTGGACCGCAAGGTCAAGCTGAACGACGCCTTCAGGGTTGCCGACCGCGTGCTCTACCACGGCGTACGCGGCATCAGCGACGTCATCAACATGCCTGGCCTGATCAACGTTGACTTCGCGGACGTCAAGACGCTCCTGTCGGGAGCCGGCACGGTGCTGATGGGCATCGGTGACGGTCGCGGTGACAACCTGGCGGAGGACGCCGCGCTCAGCGCCACCCAGTCGCCGCTGCTGGCACGCGGTGTTGAAGGTGCGCACCACCTGCTCATCAACATCACAGGTTCTGACGCGCTGACGCTGCACGACGCCGACCAGATAGTGGAGAAGATCAGCGCCGCCACCGAGGTCGAGGACGTGAACGTGCTGTTCGGCGTCACCTATGACGACGCCGCCGCTGACGAAGTCCGGGTCACCGTTATCGCTGCGGGCTTCAACCAGACGCCCCAGGTGCGGCTCATCAAGCCCAGCGGCCCGCGTGGCGCTGCCGGCCAGCAGAGCTTCGATCCCGGCAACTACGACATCCCCGCCTTCCTGCGTTACAACCCGGAGAATGACGACTGAGCCGGACTCCCCCGGGGAGGAGTTTGACCAGGAGCAAATCCACTTCCGAGGCCGGCTGCTCACCGTAAAGGGCATGCCCGGTGGCTGGGAGATGGTGTCCAAGAACCCGGCCAGCTGCGTACTGGCCATGCAGGACGGGCTGGTGCTGGGCGTGGAGCAGTACCGGCCAGTGGTCGGCATCACCACCTGGGAACTGCCAGCCGGCATCATCGATCCGGGTGAGACCGCCCTGGACGCCGCCCTGCGTGAACTGGCGGAGGAAACGCAGCTGACCGGAGAGCTCACATACCTGACGGAGTTCTACAGCAGCCCCGGCTTCACCGACGAGCACACCACGCTGTTCCTGGCCCATGACCTGCGGCCCGCCGCAGGCACACCGGATGACACCGAAGACCTGCGGGTCAGCTGGCGCTCCCTGGAGCAGCTCGACGCGGCCATCCGCAACGGCCAGCTCCTGACCAGCGCATCCACTGCCGTGGGCCTGGCACACGCCATGCGACTCGGTTGACCATGTACGAAGTTCCCCGGGTAGTGACCTCTCTGGCCGACCTGAACCTGGATGGTTCGGTCGTATCAGTCGGCAATTTCGACGGGGTCCACCTTGGCCACCGGGTGCTGCTCTCCAGGATGAAGCAGCTCGCTGCCGAGCTCGGCCTGCCGGGCGTGGCCATCAGCTTCTTCCCCACTTCACGCATGGTTTTCAAGGACAGCGGGTACTTGAGCAGCGCCCGTGAGAAGGTGCTGCTGCTCAGCGAGTACGGACCGGGGTCGATCGTGCTGATTCCCTTCAGCCTGGAGTACGCGGCCACGGGCAGCGACGAGTTCCTGCAGGGTCTGGCCGCACTCCGGCCCGCCGCCATCACGGTCGGTGCCGATTTCCGCTTCGGACAGGGCCGCTCCGGTTCGGTGAACGATCTGCGTGAGACGGGAGCCAGGATCGAGGCTTACGGCCTGGTTGAGCACGGCGGTCAGCCGATAAGCAGCAGCCGCATCCGCAGCCTGCTGCAGGACGGCGACGCAGAAGCGGCCGCGGAGCTGCTGGGGGCGCCCTACCTGTCGTTGGGCCGGGTGGTGGAAGGTGACCGGAGGGGACGCACCATCGGTTTCCCGACCGCGAACCTGGAGGTGGACGAGGGCAAGGTGTTGCCGCAGGGGGTGTTCGCCGTCACCGTTGACCTGGCGGGCAGGAAACTGCAGGGCATGGCCAACGTGGGGCCCAGGCCCAGTTTCCCGGACAGCCCTCCGGCACTGGAAGTCAACCTGTTCGACTTCGACGAGGACATCTACGGCCAGGAACTGGCGGTCAGGTTCCACGCGCGCATCCGCGGCCAGGTGAGGTTCGGCTCGCTGGACGAGCTCAAAGCACAACTGGCCGCTGACGGGCGCGCCGCGCGCAGCCTGCTGGCCCGGGGAGGTAGCGAGTGATCATCTACGGCAAGAACGCGGTGAGTGAAGCCCTGCGGCAGGGTCAGGCGAGTCGCCTGCTGCTGGCGCGCGGCATCAATGAGGCGACCGAGCGGCAGCTCAGCAAGCTGGCGCGTCAGGCGGGCGTGCCGGTGGAGATGGTGCCGCGCATCGAGCTGGACCGGCTGGTCCGTACCACCAGCCACCAGGGCGTCGCAGCCGAGTTGCCCGAGCTCCGCTTCAGCGAGCCGGACGCACCCTTCGACCTGGCCGAAGAGAGATCGGAACAGCTGCTGCTGGTGCTGCTTGATCAGGTTCAGGACCCGCACAACTACGGCGCCATCATCCGCAGCGCCGAAGTGCTTGGTGCGCACGGCGTTGTCACCGAAGAACGGCGCAGTGCACCGCTCTCCCCCATCGTGGCCAAGACCTCTGCCGGTGCCGCCAGTCACCTGCCACTGTTGCAGGTGAAGAACCTGCCCCGTTACATGGACGAGCTGAAGGAACGCGGCGTGTGGATCTATGCGACCGATGCCGAGCAGGGCGTGGAACCGGCGCAGCTCGACTGGAACCGTGACGTTGCTGTGGTGATCGGCTCCGAGGGCAGTGGGCTGAGGCGGCTGGTGCGCGACAAGTGTGACGCCTTCCTGAGCATCCCCACCACGGGGCGTATCGGCTCGCTCAATGCCTCCGTGGCTGCCGGCATCACCCTTTACGCCGGTCTCGCCGAGCGGCGCCGCGGCTGAATCACACATCAACTGGCCGCATCCGTGCTAACATCACTCTTTGGCCGCCTGGGCCGGTACTGACTCTATCCATACTGAGTCCGCTCCGGGTGTCCCGAAGGGATATTGAGGAAACTATGGCACTTACCACCGAAAGCAAGCAGGAAATCATGGAGAAGTACGCCCGTGAAAGCGGCGACACTGGCTCCACCGCCGTGCAGGTCGCCATCCTGAGCGCCCGCATCGATTATCTGAGTGAGCACCTCAAGGAGCACAAGAAGGACCATCACAGCCGCCGTGGCCTTCTCAAGATGGTCGGCAAGCGCCGTCGTCTGCTGAGCTACCTGGAAAAGAGCGATTACGACCAGTACAAGGAACTGATCGCCAGCCTCGGCCTGCGCCGCTGATTTTGCGCCGGCGCGCCAGCTTCTGAATATTCTGGGTGATGCGAGGTTCAATGCGGGCCTCGCATCCTCACTATTGAGCAGCTGCACCATATTTTGCGAGACGCCAGTCCCAAGCATTCGGGGCCTGAGAGCGGAACCCACAGACCAGGCAGACCGGACACTGGACCTGCCGAGAAGGAGAAACAAGTGAAGATACCCGAAGGAAAACGCTTCAGCACCATGCTGGGCGGCCGGGAACTGAGCCTGGAAACCGGCAAATACGCCAAACAGGTTTCCGGCAGCGTCCTGGTGCGCTACGGCGAGACCGCCGTGCTGGTCACCGCCCAGATGAGCGACGGCAAGAGCCCCATGGACTTCCTGCCCCTCACCGTTGAGTACGAGGAGCGGCACTACGCCATCGGCAAGATCCCCGGCAGCTTCATGCGGCGCGAAGGCAGGCCCAGCAACCAGGCTACCCTCAACGCCCGCATCACCGACCGGCAGATCCGCCCGCTGTTCCCCAAGGGTCTGCGCAACGAAGTCCAGGTACTTATCACCGTGCTCTCCGCCGATCAGGAGAACGACCCGGCACTCGCGGCAGCCATCGGCGCCTCGGCCGCACTGGCCATCAGTGACATCCCCTGGGATGGCCCCACAGCCTGCGGCAGCGTGGGCCAGGTTGACGGCGAGTTCGTGTTCAACCCCACCTTCCAGCAGCTGGCCGACTCGCAGCTCGAACTGACCGTTGCCTGCAGCGAAGAGGCCGTTCTCATGGTGGAAGCCAGCGCCGACGAACTCAGCGAAGACCGCATGGTCGAAGCCATCGAGTTCGCCCAGCAGGAACTGGCCCCGGTCATCCGCCTGATCGGCGAGATGCGTGAACAGGTCGGCCAGCCCAAGCGTGGCTTCGAACCCGCCATCAGCGTCAGTGACGAGCTTGTTGCCCAGGTAAGTGACCTGGCCCGCTCAGCTGACCTGGCCAGCGTGATCCTCACGAACGGCAAGGCCGAGCGTTCCGCCGCGATCAAGGAACTGCGCCAGGGCATCATCGACCAGCTGGTCCCGGATCCGGACGCCCCCGAGGCCCCGGAGCTCACTGAGCAGGTTAAGGACGCTTTCCGCAAAGTGGAGGCCGCCGAGATGCGCCGCATGGTGCTCGAGGACAACCGGCGCAGTGACGGGCGCCGCAGTGACGAGGTGCGCCCCATCTGGATCGAAACCGGCGTTCTTCCCCGGGCCCATGGCTCGGCGGTGTTCACGCGCGGTGAAACCCAGGTGCTGGGCGTCGCCACCCTGGGTACCGGCCGTGACAACCGGCTCGTGGACGACCTGGGTCTGGAGACCTCCGAAGAGTTCATGCTGCACTACAACTTCCCGCCTTTCTCCACCGGCGAGGTCAAGCGCCTGCGTGGCGTGAGCCGACGCGAACTGGGCCACGGCAACCTGGCCCGCCGTGCGCTGGTGCGCCAGCTGCCGGTCAAGGACGATTTCCCCTACGTCATCCGCGTGGTGGCCGAAACCCTGGAATCCAACGGCTCGTCCAGCATGGCCAGCGTCTGCGCCGGCTCGCTGGCACTGATGGACGCCGGTGTGCCCATGAAGCGCCCGGTGGCCGGCATCGCCATGGGTCTGGTGATGGAGGGTGACCGTTACAGCATCCTGACTGACATCCTGGGCAGCGAGGACGCACTCGGTGACATGGACTTCAAGGTGACCGGCACCCGCGAGGGCGTAACCGCCCTGCAGATGGACATCAAGGTCTCCGGCATCACCCCGCAGATCATGCGCGCCGCACTCGCCCAGGCAGCCGCCGGGCGCCGCCACATCCTGGACCAGATGGACAGCGTGCTGCCCGCACCGCGTGACCTCAGCGCCCGTGCACCCCGCATCATCACCACCCAGATCCCGTCGGACAAGATCGGTTCCGTCATCGGGCCGGGCGGCAAGAACATCCGTGAACTCGAAGCGCTCGGTGCCACCATCGAGATCGAGGAGACCGGCCTCATCAAGATCTACAGTGAGGATTCCGCCGCAGCCGAGGAAGTCCGGACCCGGATCGACAACATGACGCAGACGGCCGAGATCGGCAAGGTATACAACGGCACTGTCGCCAAGATCATGGACTTCGGCGCCTTCATCACCCTGTTCCCAGGCACCGACGGCCTGCTGCACATCAGCCAGATCGCCGCTGAGCGCGTTGAGAACGTGGCTGACTTCCTGAAGGAAGGCGACAAGCTCGAGGTCAAGGTGAACA
>CAZBBU010000011.1:0-14663 GCA_964489965.1 uncultured bacterium | reverse complement strand
GACTTTCGGACTGGGAATCATCATCCAGAACCTGGCCCTGCTCACCTGGGGTGGTGACCCACGCACCGTGCCGGCCATCGCCTACCGTTCACTCAGTTTCCGCTTGGGTGACATTACTTTCGGGGCGGTAATGCTGGGCAGTTTTGTCATCTCCATTCTGCTGGTGCTGGGCCTGTACTGGCTGCTTGCCAACACAGCCTTCGGTCGAGGCATGCGGGCTGTGGCACAGAACCGGATTGGCGCCAGCCTGGTGGGCCTGAACGTCGACCGCACTTATCTGATCACCTTCGCCATCACCGCGGCACTCGCAGGCATCGGCGGTGTGATGATTGCCGTCATCCAGTCACCAACCCCAACCGTTGGCTTGTCCTTCACGCTCAAGGCATTCGCAATCGTGGTGCTGGCGGGCCTTGGCAACATTCGCGGCATCATCTGGGCCTCGCTGTTCGTGGCCCTGAGCGAATCGCTGATTGCGAATCTGGTTCCCAACGGTGACTCGTTCCGCAATGCCGTGTTCTTTGCCATCATCTTCCTGGTACTCATTTGGCGCGGCCGGAGGACCGCAGAATGAAGCGCTTTGCCCTGCCCTTGGTAATCCTGGCAGCACTGGGTGTGCTGCTGTACTTCCTGCCCGGCATCACCAGAGCACTGTTCGGCCAGGCATCCGTGAGTTACCTGTCGCTGCTCACCAACGCGGTGACCCTGGCGATTCTGGCGCTGTCCTGGGATTTGCTGGCCCGCACCGGCCAGGTTTCCCTGGCCCATGCCGCCTTCTACGGCGCCGGCGCCTACACCACCGGCATCATCGCCCGCCTGTTCGACGTGCCATTATGGATCGGCATTCCCATGGGCGGTGTGGTGGCTGGCCTGCTCGCACTGCTGCTTGGCCCGGTAACGCTGCGTCTGCATGGCATTTACTTCGCCATTGCCACCCTGTCATTCACCGAGGTGTTGCGCGCAGTCATGCAGCACCTGCCGGCCAGCATCGCCGGTGGCGCCCCGGGCCTGAACATTCCCGCGCTGTTCCGCCCCACCTTCGTGGCTGGCGAAATGGAGCGCTGGGAAATAGCCTTCCTGCGCAACGAGAGCTACTTCCTGGTGTACGGCGGCATCCTGGTGTTCACCATCCTGCTGAGCATCTTCATCCAACAGTCGCGACTCCGGTCGGCATTCACTGCTGTGCGTACCAATGAGAAGGTGGCATCTGTCATGGGTGTGAATCCGATGCGCACCAAGATCCTCGCTTTCGTTCTGTCCAGCGTGCCTGTCGGCCTGCTGGGAGCTATCGAGGCGCACAGGCTCGGCTCCGTCAATCCGTTCGAGACTTTCGGGGTCCACACGACTGTACTGGCGCTGGTCACTCCCATCTTCGGCGGGCTTTACACCACGCTTGGTCCGATCGTGGGCGCCAGCGTACTGGCAGGTCTGGAAGAGGGTTTGAAACGGGCCATGTCTGACGGTTACCTGATCGTCTACGGTGTGGTGCTGGTCCTGTCCGTCCTGTTCATGCCGCGCGGCCTGATTGGCCTGGTCAGCAGGCTGTTCAGCCGGCGCCGCAAAGGCGGTGACGAATGAGCCTTCTGCAAGTCCGTAACCTCGGCAAACGCTTCGGTGGCCTCGCCGCGGTATCAGAGATGAACCTGGACCTTGAGGAAGGCCAGATCCTGGCAATTATCGGCCCGAACGGAGCCGGAAAAACCACGCTCCTGAACATGATTTCGGGTCTGCTTACCCCAACGTCAGGCACCATCACCCTGAGTGGCCGTGACATCACCAAGCTCCCGTCCAACACCCGCACACACCTTGGGCTCGGGCGCGCCTTCCAGGTGGTTCAACCGTTCCCGGAGATGACCGTCGAGGAGAACGTCAAGGTAGGTGCCCTCTTCGGGTCGCCCGGCACCAGTGACGACGAGGCCGACCGGCTGACCGAACAGGCGCTGCGTCTGACTGGCCTGTGGACATTGCGTGACACCCCGGCGGCCGAGTTGACCCTCATGCAGGAAAAACGCCTTGAGATCGCGCGGGCACTCGGCACCCAGCCGCAAGTGCTGCTGCTGGACGAGGTGATGGCCGGACTCAGGCCAGTTGAGGGCCGCGAGGCAGTGGAACTCATCAAGGGCATCCGGGACTCCGGAGTTACCATCATCTTCATCGAACACGTGATGCCACTGGTCAAGGACCTGGCGGACCGGGTGATTGTCATGGACTACGGGCGAAAACTCGCCGAAGGCACCTACCATGAAGTGATGGCTCTACCGGAAGTGATCGAGGCCTACCTCGGTGCAGACGATGAGATGGGGGATGACGATGAAAGCGCTTGAGGTACAGAACCTGAGCGCCGGCTACGGCAAGATCCAGGTGCTGTGGGACGTGAACCTTTCGGTCGAGGAGGGCCAGTTCGCCAGCATAATCGGTGCCAACGGCGCCGGCAAGACCACGCTGCTGCGCACCATCTCGGGATTGTTGCCCACCTGGTCGGGCAGTGCCATGGCCCTGCAGCAATCGCTCACGAGGCAGCCTGCTGCCAAGGTGGTGCGGCTCGGCGTAGGCCATGTACCCGAGGGCCGGCAGGTTTTCACGGAAATGACGGTGGCCGAAAACATTGAGAGTGGCGCGGATTACCTGCCTGATGCCAGGCGTCAGGCTGCCGTAACCCGAAAGTACGTGCTTGAGTTGTTCCCCAGACTGGCAGAACGGTCCGGTCAGCTGGCCGGCACCCTGTCGGGTGGCGAGCTGCAGATGCTGGCCATTGCCAGGGCGCTGATGGGCAAGCCCCGTGTGCTGCTGGTTGACGAACCCAGCCTCGGACTGTCTCCAGCCCTGACCAAGGTCGTGTTCGGGGCACTCAAGGCAATCAATCAGGAAGGGACCACGGTGATACTTGTGGAGCAGAACGTAAGACAATCATTGAAACTTGCCGACCGGGCCTTCGTACTGGAGAACGGTCGCGTGGTGCGCGAAGGCAGCGGAGCAGAATTGCTGCAGGACGCCTCGGTCCGGGCGTCCTATCTGGCAATATGAATCACGCTGAACGAGTTAAGGGCCTGAGCGGCACCAGCATGCCACCGAGCCGCTGGGTGCTCGTGGACCAGGCTGCCATCAACCTGTTCGCCGACGCCACCCAGGATCACCAGTGGATTCACACGGACCCCGAGCGCGCCGCCAGGCAATCGCCTTTTGGCGCCACAGTTGCCCACGGCATGTTCACGGTGAGTCTGGCCCCGCGCCTGGCACTTGAAGTTCTCGACCTGACCAGGGCTCCACTCATCATTAATTACGGACTCAACAAGGTGCGATTCCCGGCGCCCCTGAAAGCTGGCACGAACGTCCGCCTGAACCTGACGGTTGGCGAGGTGATTGACGTAACTGGTGGCGTGCGGGCAACACTGCGGGCCAGCATGGAGGCCGAAGGCAGTGAACGTCCGGTGTGCGTGGCGGAGTTCCTGCTGCAGATTGGCAGTTCCTAGTGCGCTGAGAAGCGCACCACTCGAACCGGCTGACACAGATCAAGTGTTTGAGTTCAGCCGGAGCTGGGCTGCCCGCTCCAGCAGCTCGGCCTGGGTGGTGGCCTCCCCGTCAAGTTCCGCCCAGTAGGCCGCTTCTTCGAATGCATTTGCCGCCTCGGCGGTCCGTTCCTGAGCAAGCAGAGCTTCCGCCAGTTCCAGATAACCGTTTGTCGCTCCGGTGGCGTAACCCAACTGACTGCCCAGCTCCGCCCCCTCACGAGCCACACTCTCGCGCTCGGCAAGCGTGCCCATATCGCCCAGTCGCATCATGTTCGCCTGGCGACCCAGTGCCAGTGACAGTCCTGAGAGGTGATTCACTTCGCGGTAGTTGGCTATTGCCGCGCGCAGCTGCACCAGAGCTTCCTCGGGCCTGCCCATCAGGTCGAGTGTGATGACAGCATTGCCTACCGCCTGCGCCTCACCAATCCTGTCGCCCAGGCTGCCACGGATGCGGGCTGATTCTTTGAAGGCCTCAAGCGCCTTGTGTTGGTCATCCCTGTAACTGTGCACCAGGCCGCTGGTGTTCCATGCCATCGCCTGAGTGAGACCCGGTGGACCATGCTGTTCGAGCAGTTCGTGGGCCGAGTTGATGCTCTTGAGGCCCGCGTCCAGCTCACCCAATTTCACCTGGAACAGCGCCACGCTCTCCCGCACCCAGCCGCGGAGTTCCAGGTCATCGCAGTTCGCTAGCTGCTTGTCAGCGTGACTGAACAGTTCCAGGGCCAGTCGTTTACGGCCGCGAACATCCAGGTAACCGCGAAGCACACGCACGAGTGGCCACAGCAACTCAGGTTGCGGTGGATCGAGCAGGTGGCGCCAGGCGAACACCATGTTTGGCTCTTCCTTGTCCACCTGTCGGTAGCCACCGAGCGTCTTCATACCCATGCCCATGTCTTCGATCGATTGGGCGAAGGCGGACAAGGCTTCTGCGAGTTTCTGCCTGGCGACGGCCGGGTCACGCAGGCCGGCCCGGTAGCGTTCGGCGATGGCCGCGTGCACGGTGAATCTGTTGTCTTCCCTTCTGAGCAGTGCGCGTTCGAGCAGCGCGAGCAGGAAGAAGGGTGATGCGTCGGCGGCTGCCCTGGCGAGCTCCACCGTAAAACCCGCGGGTGCCAATGCCAGGGTGCCCAGGGCTTCCTGTTCGCCAGGGCTCATGAGTTGCCGGGTCACGTCAATGAAACGTGCGGTGCCTGATTGCAGTCCCGGCGCCTGAACCAGCAGTTCAGGTTGTTCAGCCAGTGTTTCGGCCAGCTTCGCCGGGCTGTACACGCGGGTCCAGGCGGCCGCCAGTTCGATGCTCAGCGGCGTGTAACCGATCGCATCAAGCAGGTCTTCAACTTCTGGCGCGCTAACGCCGTCTTCCAGACCCTGGCGGTTCATGCCGTGCCGGAAGAACTCTACACCGGCCGAACCTGCCAGTTCCGGTACTTCGATGACGCTTTCCTGCACCAGCCTGAGGGGCATGCGCGAAGTGATGATGAGCCGTACACCGGGCGCCCGTTCGAGCAGTTCGCTGAACACTCCTGCAGAACCAGCGATGCCGTCCGCTTCATCGAACACGATGAGGCGACTGTCGGCCGCGATCCGCTCGATGACCTCATCCAGCTCGTCAGCCGGTTCGAGTCCCAGTGCCACGCACAGCATGCGCGGCAGACGGGCGATATCTGTTACCGAGCGCAGGTCTACCCAGTCGGTTCCGTCTGGGAATTCGGGACTCAGCTCCAAGGCCAGCTGGGCTGCAAGTCGGGATTTGCCGATTCCGCCGGGTCCGGTGAGGACCAGCAGTCGGCTGCTGCGGGCAGTGGGCCGGATAAGTTCCAGGAACTGGTTGCGTCCGACAAGTGGTGTCTCCCAGACCGGCAGTCTGGGTGACGGGCTGGCTGCCAGCACTTCTTGCTGTTCGGCTGCAGCTGCAATCTCCTGCGGGTTGCCGGTCAGCCCTGACGGGCTCTTCTTGAGCCCGCCACTGGCGAGCAGCGTTCTGGTTATGGCTTCGAGTTTGCCGGGCAGGCCCCCGGCCGCGAGGAGCAGTGCGTTGCCGGTTCCGGGTTCGATGGGTCCGGCAGTGGCGGCGCCCAGCCAGGACAGCAGGTCCCGCCTGACCAGTGGAGCCAGTTCGATGCTGCCGCCAGCAGGGAAGGCGGCCTGACTGTCTCCCCTGACACCTTCGATGAGCAGGGTTCCTTGCGTCTGCAGTCGCTCGGCAAGCAGTTGCCGGCTGCTTGCGTCCAGGTAAACGCCGCCTTCAAGCAGGAGCACCAGTCCGTGGGTTTCGCTGTCGTTGTAGAGCCTGGCGGCTACTGCTTCCGTCGAGGCGTCGGCTGATATCTCGTTCGAGTAGGCAAGTTCCAGGGCCCGAAGGTGCAGGCTCTGGTGGGCGGGCTGCACGTCCAGGTGCCTGACTTTCATGCCGGCGATGCCAGCGCGAATCCCGGCTTCCTGCATGAAGCGTGAGAGTCCGACCCCGGGGACACCCCGGACCTGTAGGGTCCTGGCGCGACTGCTGTCCGGCTCGCTGCGCAGGAAGGCATCAACGAGCGCGAGTTCCTTGTCACGCCCGTAGAGCCTGGTTTCACTGAAGGTTCTGGCTTGCCGGCTGCCGGCTGGCCGGTCGTCACTGACCAGCGAGTTGCGGCCGGCTCGCTTGGCCTGCAACAGTCTGGTGTCGGCGCTGAGCAGTATGTCTGCCACATCCGCACCGGGTTGCTCACTGCTGGAGGCGACACCGACGCTGATGGTGATGGTGAGCTGTTGCCCTGCATCGATGGGACTGCTCACCACATGATCACGAATGCGGCGCAAGACGGCAGCGGCCTCGGTTTGGGTTGTGGCGGGAAGAAGGATCACGAACTCGTCACCGCCGTAACGGAACAGTTGGTCCGTGCCCCGCAGCACGTGCATGCTGCGTTGGGCCACCGTGCGGATGGTGGCGTCACCGGCCGCGTGGCCGTAGACGTCATTGATCGTCTTGAGGTGATCGACATCCACCATGGCGACGGCGAAGTCGCTGCCAGTTTCCCGATACTGGTGCTGCAGCAGTTCCAGCCGACGCGTCAGTGCGGCGCGGCCGAACGCCCCAGTGAGTTCGTCCAGCTGCTCAGTCATGTGCGATGAATTGTACTGGTTGGCTTCTGACACGTGTCTTACCGGTGACTGCGCATTCGTTCAGCCGGCCGGCCAATAGTACTTCTCATCGTAAGGTCGGTGGCCGAAGATGGCAGTCCCCACCCGCACGGTTGTGGCACCTTCTTCGATGGCCACTTCGAAGTCACCGGACATGCCCATGGAAAGTTCACTGATTCTCGGGTCGACCTGAAGGCAGGCGTCACGCAACTCACGCAGTTTCACGAAACAGGGTCTTACGAGGTCCATGTCGGTGGAGAACAGTGCCAGCGTCATGAGTCCGCGCGGCCTGAGACGGTCGAATGGTGCAAGTTCGGCTATGAAACTGACGGCCTCGGACGGTGGCAAGCCGTACTTGCTCTCTTCCGCGGAGGTGTTCACCTGTACGAAGACGTCAAGTTCGCGGTCCTCTGAGTCCAGGCGTCGCTGCAGGGCTTCAGCTACCTTGAGTCGGTCCAGGGCATGGAACTCGCTGGCCACGCGCGCCACGACCTTGGCCTTGTTGGACTGCAGGTGTCCGATCACCGCCCAGCCCAGGTCCGGCAGTTCCTCTCGGAATGCGTCTCGCTTGCGTTCGGCTTCCTGCGGCTTGTTCTCGCCCAGCAACCTGCAGCCGGCGTCGTAGGCGGCCCTGATGCTGTCTTCCCCGAATGTCTTGCTTACGGGCAGGAGGCGGATTTCTGCCGGATCGCGGCCGACTCTGGTGGCTGCGGTTGCGATTCTCTCGTTGATGCGCCTCAGGTTTTCACGAACCTGGTCTGAGTTGGCCGGACCGTTGTTCTTGCCCATGTGAAAAGTATAGGCCGGGGCACCCGCACCTGACGTTCGTTAGGCAGTTCAGGGACGTTCAGACTGACCAAATCATTTGTTCAGCCCTGAGTCATTCATATTCAGACCATGCTACAGTATGCGGGAAACCATAGCGAGCCCGTAAGTACGGGTGACAACGAGCAGGAGGAATGCTGACTGCATAAATGCTGACCGCTTGGTTTGCAGCTCCTTCAGGCTGCAGCCCCTTGAAGCCCCCAAGTTCCTGAAGAGGTGATACATGAAAAGGATTCTGGCTCTATTCGCACTTCTCGCGGCTTCCGCTGCTTTTGCTGTTGCGCCTGCGGACACGTACGTGTACCAGACGATCGGTGGCATCGACACACTCGACCCGCTTCTGGTCTATGACACTGCTTCCGGTGAGGTTGTAGGCAACATTTACGAGACCCTGTACGGCTACGCTGGTGACAGCATTACCGAGTTCGAGCCGTCGCTGGCCACCTCGTATGAAATTTCCGCGGACCAGCTGACTTACACCTTCCATCTGCGTGAAGGCGTCAAGTTCCACAGTGGCAACACCATGACCTGCCGTGATGTCGAGTACTCGATCGAACGCGCCCTGGTGGTCAACTCGGCCGATTCCGGCGTCTGGTTCCTCTCGGAATCACTGCTGGGCACGGCTGACAACGCCGCGAATGATGACAGCGTGACCTGGGCAGCCATCGACGCTTCGATTGAATGCGCTGATGACATGACCGCCGTGTTCACCATTGATCACGTGGATCCCGCCTTCTTCGCCAAACTGCTGTTCGTAAACGCCAGCATCATCGACAGCGCCTGGGCCATCGAGCAGGGCATGTGGGACGGAACTGAAGCCACCTGGGAAGACTGGGTTGGCCGCGACATGCGTCAGGAAGCACTGCACCTGGCAGCCAGCGGCACCGGCGCCTACCAGCTGGCCAGCGCTGACGAAAACCGCCAGGTTGCCACCGCATTCGCAGATTACTGGGGTGGCGAACCACCCCTGAAGAACGTCGTCATCGAGGCCGTGCCCGAACAGGCCAGCCGCATTCTGGCGCTTCGTCAGGGTGACGCTGACCGCGTCGGTGCGGGCGACCTCGCCACCATCCTCACCCAGCTTGAGGGTGCCGAGGGCGTTCAGATTCTCAGTGAACCGCACTGGGCCAGCACTTCAGTCGGCGCCATCTTCTTCAACCAGCACATCGTGGACGTTGACAACAGTGACATCATCGGCTCAGCCGCCCTTGACGGCAACGGAATTCCGAGTGACTTCTTCAGTGACATCGATGTCCGCAAGTGCTTTGCCTACAGCTTCGACCAGCAGACCTTCATCGACCAGGTGCTCGCCGGCCACGGCCAGATCCTGACCATGGCGCTGCCCACCTCGTTCCTCGGTTATGACGCCAGCATCCCCTATTACGACCTTGATCCCGAAGCGGCCGAGCGTCACTGCCGTGCCGCCTGGGATGGTGAACTGTGGGAAGTCGGCTTTGACTTCACGGCGACCTACAACGAGGGCAACACCTCGCGTCAGGCCGCCCTCGAGATCATCAAGGCCAACATCGAGGACCTGAACCCGAATTTCAACATGGACGTTCGTGCCATCGCCTGGCCCGACTTCCTGGAGCTGCAGCGCAACTCCCGCACCTCAGCCTTCGTACTCGGCTGGGCACCGGATTACGCTGACCCCAGCAACTTCATCGACACCTTCTACCTGTCGACCGGTTACTTCGGCAGCACCTACCACTTCAGTAACCCGGTCATCGACGGTCTGATCCAGGAGGCCAACGCAACCACCGACCAAGCAGAACGCGAGGCGCTCTACAAGCAGGTGGGTGCGCTCGCCTATGAGCTTGCGCCAGTGGTGCCCTATCCGGCAGCCACGCCCTACATGTTCATTTCAGAGGCCCTGCAGGGTGCGTACTTCAACAACATGTACGGCTCAGGCGGCTTCCTCTGGAAAGACGTCTCCAAGTAAACACAGCCTTTCCGTTCCGGGTCGGGCGCCGCTGATGCCTTGAGCATGGCGCCCAACCCAGGGCGTGCAGGGTGCGATCGCCACACGGACTTCGCACCCTGCCATTAACACCTTGCCTGGAGACAATTGATCTTGCTTAATTTCATTGTTCGACGCCTGTTATTCCTGCCGGTTGTGATGCTGGGCGTGACCCTGATCATCGTGCTGCTCATGCAGCTGCTCACGCCAGCACAACGTGCGGCAAGTTACGTCCGCTCACCGGCACAGATGCAGAATCTTGACCTGATTATCGAGCAGTACAACCTGGATGACCCCTGGTACGTTCAGTACGGCAGCTGGCTCAGCCAGGCATTCCAGGGTAACTTCGGTTATTCCGTCACTGCCAAGAAACCCGTTCTGGATGCAGTGAAGGAGCGGTTCCCGCGCACTGCACAGTTGGCGCTGGTCGCCATCATCCCAGTAATCGGCTTCGGGGTCTGGCTCGGCACGGCAGCAGCCATGAACCGGGACAAGTTCATCGACCAGTTCACCCGGGTCCTCTCCATCTTCGGCTGGTCCCTCCCCACCTTCGTACTGGGCATCTGGCTGCTGGTGGTGTTCTACGGCTGGCTGAACTGGCTGCGACCAGGGCCGTACTCAACCTCTTTTGAGATACAGGTGGCCACCGGGGCCATCAAGCTGTACACGAACGCGTATTTGCTGGACGCCATCCTCAACTGGCGCTGGGATTTCTTCTGGGACGCACTCAAGCACATGATCCTGCCGGTGATAACCCTGGTGGTCATCTCCAGTGCGCAGATTATGCGTGTGATGCGCTCCTCACTGCTTGACGCGCTGAGCCAGGACTACGTGCGTACGGCCCGGGCCAAGGGTCTGTCTCGGCACACTGTCAACATCAAGCACGCACGTCGTAACGCCCTGATACCCATCATCACCCTGTCAGGCTTCACCTTCATCGGCCTGATGAGTGGCGTAGTGATCACTGAGACGATCTTCAGCTACCCGGGTCTGGGCTCGTGGGGCGCCAATGCAGCCAGCCAGCTGGACTACGCCTCCATTCTCGGCTTTGCCGTATTCACCGCCTTCATAGTGGTGGTGGCGAACATGCTGGTTGATATCCTCTACGCGGTCATCGACCCGCGCATCCGGTACAACTGATGGAACAACCGATCACTCAGCGCAGCCAAAGCAGCAAGACCTGGAAGCGCTTCAAGCGCAACCCGCTCGCCCTGTTCGGCGCCATACTGCTCACTTTGTTCTTCCTGACAGCGCTGTTCGCACCGCAACTGACCAGTGGCCAGATGTCACGGGGCTGTCTCCGCAGCATCGGCGTGACCAGCGACACTGTCGGTCAAGTCCGCAACCCGTTCAAGGCCGCATTCTGGAAAGCGACCTTTGCCACGCCCATGGACTGCATGATGCTTCCGCGGTCAGGTTTCTCCCCCGTACCGAGCAAGCCGAGCAGCGAGAACGTGCTCGGTACGACCAGCAACGGCTACGACATTCTCTACGGAGTCATCTGGGGAGCACGAACCGCGTTCTATGAAGGCGTTTTCGTTGTAAGCATCGCACTGATCATCGGAATCATCCTGGGCAGCATCGCCGGCTATTACGGCGGCTGGATAGACACGGCACTCATGAGATTCACGGACATCATCTATGCCTTCCCCAGCCTGATCCTGGTTATGGTCATCGTCACCTTCCTGGGTAACAGCCTGCTGAACATCATGATCGCCATCGCTGCGGTGCAGTGGTGTACGTACGCGCGACTGCTGCGCGGTGACGTCATGCAGATCAAGGAGATGGACTTCATTGACGGCGCCAGGGCCGTGGGCACACGAAGTGGCGGCGTGATACTGAGGCACGTGCTGCCCAACTCTATCGGGCCACTGGTCATCATCGCCAGCCTGGACATCGGTTCGGTGGTACTGACGGCTGCCGCCCTGTCGTTCCTGGGGCTGGGTCTGCAGCCAGGTTTCGCTGACTGGGGCCAGATGATCAGCTACGCGCGCGACTGGATCCTGGGCCCACCCGGTGAGCCGCTCGGTTACTGGTTCGTATCATTCTGGCCTGGCCTGACCATCATCCTGTTCGTGCTCGGCTGGAACCTGCTGGGTGATGCGTTCCGTGACGTCCTCGATCCCAGGAGCTCCAATTGAAGCGGGATTCACCCAAAAGTCTGGTGACATTCACCTGATGTCAACGGCATAATATGACGCGATGACGAGACAACGGACAACCCCAGGCAAGTGTGGCGGTCAGGCCGGAGGCCGTCAATGCTGAGCGCCCACAACCTCCGCCGAACTTTCCAGGACAACGTTGCAGTCAAGGACGTGTCGCTGCAGCTGAATCAGGGGGAATCCGTGGGGCTTGTCGGCCCCAACGGCGCTGGCAAATCGACGACCATAGCCATGCTGTCCACACTGCTCAGGCCCACAGCCGGTGACGTGAAACTCAGCGGCAACAGCGTGATAGAGAATCCGGATCCACTGCGGCAGATCCTGGGTGTTGTGCCCCAGGACATCGCCCTCTACCCGGAGTTGACCGCCGAGGAGAACCTCAGGTTCTTCGGGGCGCTTTACGGCCTTCGCGGTCGTCTGCTCGCTGACGCGGTTGATTACGCCCTTGACCTGGTGGCACTGAGCGACCGGCGGCGTGAGGCCATCAAGAAGTACTCGGGTGGCATGAAACGTCGCATCAACATCGCGGCCGCTCTACTGCACGGTCCCCGCATCGTGATCATGGATGAGCCGACGGTAGGTGTGGACCCGCAGTCGCGCAACCACATCCTGGAATCGGTTCGCAAGCTCAACCGGGAGCAGGGCATGACGGTGCTTTACACAAGTCATTACATGGAAGAAGTCGAGCAGCTGTGTGACCGTATCTACGTGATGGACCACGGTGAGATCATCGCCCAGGGCACACGCGACGAGATCAAGGACCTGCTTTCCGATGAGATAACAATCGACCTGCTGGTGGACGGTGACGCAGCAAGTCTCGCCAGCAGCCTGCAGGAACTGCCGGCAGTGCGCAGTGTGGCACAGGGTGAGGGCGGGGGCCTTAAGATAATCGCGCTGAACGAGTCCGGCTTGCTGGCCGCGGTGATCCGTGCGACAGAGGCTTCTGGCGCCCAGGTGACCGGCCTAAACCTGGAGCGGCCGAGCCTGGAAGACGTCTTCCTGCACCTTACGGGCCGCAGCCTGCGCGACTGAGTTCATGACAGCATTCCTTAAGAAAGACCTGCTGCTCATATTGAGGGACCGCGGAGAGCTGTTGCTCCTGCTGCTCATGCCACTGTTGCTAATAGCCATCCTGGGCTTTGCACTCGGCGGCCTGATGGGCGGGAGCAGCGGCAGCCCGATTCATGTTCAGGTCGGACTGGTGACGATCGATGACACCGGGACCGGCCGCACCGACTTCCGCCAGGAGCTCATGGCAGCCGATCTGCCGGTTGCGCAGCGAGCCGGCCTGCTGTTGGCATCGCAAACGGTCGACCCGGTGAGCATCGTACAGGACTTCCTGGGCACACCAGACCTGGCCGAACTGCTCACCCTGCAGCACCTGGGTGCGGACGAAGCCGCTGAACGACTCGAGGCGGGTGAGATCCAGGCCGTGGTGACCATTCCTGCGGGCTTCACGGCGGCGCTGTTCCAGCGCATGTTCCTGGATTCGGGTGACGGCGCTGAATTACAGGTGCAGCTGAGTGATGATGCGCCGCTTGGCACCTCCGTCATCCGGGATGTGTTGCAGGGATTCGCTGGCGAGTTCAGCCTGCAGACCGCTCTGCAGCAGATACGGGCGAGCGAGCGTGGCCCGGGCCCGGTGATGCCGGCTCAGGCCGTCACTGAGATGGGGAGCATCGAAACGGTCGGCAGCGAAGGCAATGACGTTTCATCCTTCGCGTACTACGCCATCGGCATGGCTGTCATGTTCATGCTCTACCTGGTTGGCAGCACCGCGTCACGGTCGTTCCTGGAACTGAGCAATTTCTCTTTTGACCGCATCATCGTGTCCGGTTCCCGCCCGCTAGCGTTCCTGGCCAGCAAGGCCGTGGCCGCCGCAGTGGTCGGTTTCGTTCAGATCATGCTGCTGCTGTTCGTCTCCGACTTGCTGCTGGGGGCGTTCAGCGACCAGCCCGCCTCGTTCTGGGCTGAGGCGGCCGTCATCTCTGCGGCCATGGCCCTGAGCGTGGGGGCGCTGGCCGCACTCGTTACTGCGGTGGTGTTCCGTGCCGAGAACAAGGGTCTGGCTGACGCCTTCAACTCCGTGGTGGTGTTCGTGTTCGCGTTGGTGGGCGGCAGTTTCGTGCCCGTGGGGGACTCGGGCTCGCTCTTATCGCGTATTGGCGACTGGACACCCAACGGCGCTGCTTTGACTGCGCTGTTGAGTGCCGCACAGGGAGGTGGCGTTGACGCGTGGCTGGGTCTGGTGCTCCGCCTGGTCACAGCGGCCGCCCTCCTTCTGATGTTGGGGCTCATGATCTTCCCGCGGATGAGGAGCAGCTGATATGGCACCGATCTTCCGCGCGCAATGGTTGCAGCTTAAGCACAACCCGCTGGCGTTCATCATCATGGTGGTCCTGAGCATCGGAATGACGATATTCATAGGCGGTCAGACCTTCGACCGGGTGACCGTTTCCGTGCTGCCGGATTCATCGATGAATGAAGCTGAGGTTGAAAACTGGCTGGAGCTGCTTGACGATTCTGACACCTTCGCCTTCGAGCTTGGGGATGAACGGGCGGTTCTGGACAGCCTGGCCAGCAGCAACTCCGGGCTGGCCGTACGCCTGTTCGAGGATGACTGGCAAGTATTGCACTCGGTGGGCGACAACAACGCTCAGTTGCTGGCTGCCCACGTGGGCACCGTTTACCGTCGTGAACTGACTCTGCAGGCTGCGGGTGGTGACACCGACCTGCTGCGCGAGCAGGTGCAGGAACAACTTGAGACTCCCGCGATGGTGGTCGTTGCGGCTGAGCAGAGCACGGAGTCGGCGTTCGCGTACGACGTGCGCGTCCACACGCTCATCGGGATGGGCCTGTTCTTCGCCACGTTCACGATCATGTTCAATGTGACCAACATCCTGGAAGACCGGCGCCTGGGCGTCTGGGACCGGGTGATTCAGTCTGCGACGCCACGCTCGGCGATGTACGCGGGCCACCTGACATTCAGCTTCGTGCTGGGTCTGTTCCAGATTCTGCTGGTGTTCTCGATATTCACGTTCCTGTTTGGCGTTGATCTGGGTCAGAACTGGCTCGGGGTGCTGGCGG
>CAZBBU010000010.1:9945-14678 GCA_964489965.1 uncultured bacterium | reverse complement strand
GATGCAGCGCGCCCTGGCTTACGCCAAGGCCATCGGCGGCACTCGCGGTGGCGTGCTCGAGACCACCTTCCGTGAAGAGACCGAGACCGACCTGTTCGGCGAGCAGGCCGTGCTGTGCGGGGGCGTGACTGCACTGATGAAGAGCGGTTTCGACACCCTGGTGGCCGCCGGCTACCAGCCCGAGATCGCCTACTTCGAATGCGTGCACGAGATGAAGCTCATCGTGGACCTCATCTACGAAGGCGGCTTCGAGAAGATGCGCCACTCCATCTCCAACACCGCCGAGTACGGCGACGACGTGACCGGCGACCGCATCATCACCGATGAGACCCGCAAGGAGATGAAGAACGTCCTGGCCGACATCCAGGCCGGCCGCTTCGCCCGTGACTTCCTGCTGGAGAACGAGGTCGGCCAGCCGTCCCTGCTCACCGGTCGCGCCAACACTTCCCAGACGCAGGTGTCCGAGGTCGGACGCCGACTACGCAAGATGATGCCGTTCATTGGAGGAAACGACCAACAGTAAGCATCATCAGCGCGCCAGGGACGATTCGGCGTGCGAGCGAAGGGAAGTAAACAAGGTGGCATACGTACGATTTTTTGATACGACACTGCGCGACGGCGAGCAGAGCCCGGGCGTAGCACTGAACACGGTCCAGAAGCTCGAGATAGCCCATGGGCTGGCCCGGCTGGGCGTTGACATCATCGAAGCCGGATTTCCCATCACCAGCCAGGGTGACTTCGACTGCGTCAACCAGATCGCCCGTGAGGTCAGGGGACCCATGATCGCGGCATTGGCCCGCACCCACAAGGCTGACATCGAGCGCGCCGCCCAGGCCATCGAACCGGCTGAACGGGGCATGATCCACACGTTCACGAGCGCCAGTGACGTGCACCTGAAGCACATGCTGCGCAAGACCCGTGAAGAGATCCTGGACATCTCCGATGAGATGGTGCGCTACGCCCGCAGCTTCGCTGACGAAGTCAAGTTCAGCGCCCAGGACTGCATGCGCGCCGACCCGGAGTTCGTGTACCAGCTGGTACGTACGGCGATAGCCGCGGGCGCCACCACCATCAACATTCCGGATACCACCGGCTACGGTACGCCGGTGGATTACGGGCGGCTCATCCGCAACATCTTCCTCAACGTGCCCGAAGCCGCGGACGTGGTGCTGTCAACCCACTGCCACGACGACCTGGGAATGGCCGTCGCCAACAGCCTGGCCGCCGTGGAGAACGGCGCTACCCAGATCGAATGCACCATCAACGGCATCGGCGAGCGGGCGGGCAACACCTCACTGGAAGAGTGCGTGATGGCACTGTACACGCGCAAGGACCATTTCGGCGTGGACATCGGCATCAACACGCGCGAGCTGTACCGCATGTCCCGCCTGGTGGCGCGCCACACGGGAAGGGCCGTGGCGCCGAACAAGGCCGTGGTGGGCGAGAATGCCTTCGCCCACGAGGCCGGGATCCACCAGGATGGAGTGCTGAAGCACAAGGACACCTATGAGATCATGAACGCCGAGCTGGTGGGCCGTGACGCCGGTGTTCTGGTGATGGGCAAGCATTCCGGCCGCAACGCCTTCCGGAAGACGCTCGGTGACCTGGGTTACCCCAACCTGGATGACTCCACCGTCAACACGCTCTTCAAACAGTTCAAGGACCTGTGCGACCGCAAGAGCCACGTGACCAGCGATGACATCCTGGCTCTGATCGACACTGAAACCAGCCGCGTGCCAGCCACCTACACGCTGGAGTCCGTGCAGTTCCAGTCCGGTTCCGGCTTGATTCCCGTCGCCACCATCAGGCTGGCCACGGACACGGGCACCTATGAGGAAGCCGCCACGGGAGACGGTCCGGTCGACGCGGTCTACAAGGCGCTGGAGCGCATCACCCAGGTACCTGTTGAACTGGACTCCTATGAGATCCGCAGTGTCGGCTCAGGCAAGGACGCGCTCGGCGAGGTGACGGTGCGGGCGATGAGCGAAGGACGCATCATCACCGGCCGCGGCCTGTCCACGGACGTCCTGCTGGCTTCGGCCAACGCCTACGTTGACGTACTCAACAAGCTGGCCGCCGGTGTGGCGCGCAAGCCCGAGAAGCTATCGGCACCGTGAGCGACGCGACTGTGGGCCAGACGCTACCCAAGGTGAACCTGAGTGATGCATGGCCGGCCGCCAGCAACCAGCAGGCGGTGGAGATATACGACACGACTCTGCGTGACGGCACCCAGGGCCTGGACTTCAACCTGACCAGTCGGGACAAGGTGGCCATAGCCCAGCGGCTCGACGCGTTCGGAGTCGACTTCATCGAGGGCGGCTGGCCGGGCTCCAATCCCAAGGACGTCGAGTTCTTCCAGCTGATGAAGGAAATGCCGCTGAAGAACGCCAGGCTGACCGCTTTCGGCAGCACCTGCCGCAAGGGCGTCAACCCTGAGGACGACGCCAACCTGTCGGCCCTGCTGGCGGCCGAGACCGAAGTCGTGACCATGTTCGGCAAGTCCTGGACACTGCACGTCACCGACGCGCTGGGCGCCACCCTGGAAGAGAACCTGAGCATGATCGAGCGTTCCGTTGACTTCATGGTGCGCAGCGGTCGCCGGGTCATCTACGACGCCGAGCACTTCTTCGACGGCTACAGCGCCGACCGCGATTACGCGCTGGCCACCGTGGAGGCGGCCGTGCGGGGTGGGGCAGAGCGCATCGTCCTCTGTGACACCAACGGCGGCAATCTGCCTGACCGTATCCAGTCGCTGGTTCAGGAACTGCGCAAGCTGCACGGTGACGTGATCGGCATCCACGCCCACAACGACTGCGAGCTGGCTGTGGCCAACAGCCTGGCCGCAGTGGCCGGCGGTGCCCGCCATGTGCAGGGCACCATGAACGGTTACGGCGAACGGTGCGGCAACGCCAACCTGGTGTCAGTCATGCCGCTGCTCTCGCTGAAGCTGGGCCGCCCGCAGCGCCAGAACGTGCACGAGCTTCGTGAACTGTCACGCGCCATCGACGAGCGCGCCAACCTGCAGCCCAACGTCCGCGCTGCCTTCGTGGGCGACGCCGCCTTCGCCCATAAGGGTGGGGTGCACGTCTCAGCAGTGAACCGCCGACCCGAGACTTACGAGCACATCGCACCGGAACTGGTGGGCAACCAGCGTCGCATCCTGCTGTCCGATCTGTCCGGTCGGGCCAACGTGATGGCCAAGGACCGTGACTTCGGTGACGGTGTGAGCGCCGACTCTGCCGCGGCCGTGGTCAAGCGCCTGAAGGAACTGGAGCACCTGGGTTACTCGTTCGAGGGTGCTGAGGCTTCGTTCCAGCTGCTGTCACGCAAGGTGCGCGGTGACTACCGCCCATATTTCCTGCTGCACGGCTTCACCGTCATCATCGACAAGCGTGATGCGGATGAGGACGAGCCCCGCTCCGAGGCCAGCATCCGCCTTGAGGTGGGTGGCCAGCTGGAGCACACGGCGGCGCTGGGAAACGGGCCGGTGAACGCTCTGGACATAGCCATGCGCAAGGCGCTGCAGCGTTTCTATCCGAGCCTGGCGGACACGGAACTGACCGATTACAAGGTTCGGGTGCTCAGCGGCGCCGAGGGCGGCACCAGCAGCGTGATCAGGGTGCAGCTGGAAACCAGCGACCATGTGGACAGCTGGGGCACCGTGGGCGCCAGCACCAACGTCATCGAGGCGTCCTACCAGGCGCTCCTCGACGCGGCCGAGTACAAGCTCCTCAAGGACGGGGTGGAGCCGCTGCCGCTTCAGCCTTCATAGGCGATGACGGTGCCGTCCAGCGCGGCCACGATCAGGCGGTTGCCCAGCGGCAGCGGGCTGGCCTGGATGGGGCCGTGGCTGGGCCGGTCCTGCCACAGGATCTTGCCGCCGCGGGCGTCAACGGCCAGCAGCTCGCCGCCTTCGCAGGCCACGTACAGGATGCCGCCGGCCACCACCGGGCTGGCGGTCACCGCGGACGGCAGCTGCAGCTGCCACAGGTCATCGCCACTGCTGAATGACAGGCAGTGGAGCGTGCGGCCCCAGCTGGCCACGAACACGCGACCCTGCCACAGTGCGGGGCTGCCGTACACTTCGCCTTCCAGGTCGTAACTCCAGCGCACCTCGCGGGCAGTGGTGTCGAAGGCATGCAGTTCGCCGCTGCGGACGGTGAGCACAAGTACGCCGTCCTGGCCGATGGGTGCGGCTGCGGTGGAGCCGATCTCGATGCGGAATCGGCCCTTGCCGGTCTCGGCGTCCACCGCGTGCAGCCAGCCGTCACTTGTCTGATAGACGGCCATACCGCCATGCAGCATCGGGGCGGTGGCTGACGGTTCCGCCGCCTGGTAGCTCCACTGGGATTCCAGTTCGCCGTTGAGCAGCTTCAGCTCGCCGCTGCCGCTGGTCATGAGCAGCTGGCGTCCCATGGGCAGTACGCCCACGGCGTCGGCATCCGCATCGGCCTGCAGTAACGCGCCGGTGGGCCATTCGGAGACGGTCAGGCTGCCGGAACGGCTGACGGTGAACAGTTTGCCGTGCGCGTAGACCGGCGCGGTCATGACCTCGTCGTCCGCAGGGATGCTCAGCACTTCGAAGCCATCGGCGGGCCTCAGTACCGCCACGCGTTCGTCACGCAGGCCCAACAGCAGGTAGCCTTCTGCCGCGCCGATACCGGCGGGCCACTGCGGGCCGTCACTCAGGCGTACGCGCCCCACATCTTCGCCGTAGCGGTTGATAAGATTCC
>CAZBBU010000010.1:0-9935 GCA_964489965.1 uncultured bacterium | reverse complement strand
CCGAAAGAGTAGCTGGCGCGGCGCGCCGGACCACCCAGAGGCACGTGCGTGCCGTCCTGCAGCAGGCTGGCCTTGATGGAACGGAGTGCGTCGGCCACGACCTCACCGGAGGGGGGCCGCGCGCCTGGTTCCTTCTTGAGAAGCGAGCTGACCAGGAACGCCAGCGAGTCCGGGATGAGCGGGTTGATCTCCTGGCAGGGCTTCAGTTCGCCGTAGACGTGCTGGTACAGAACCGCCTGGTCGTTCTCCGCTTCGAACGGCGCCACCCCCGTCAGGGTGCGGTACAGCACAGCACCGAAGGCATAAAGGTCGGTGACCGCCCCCGTCAGGTCGCCGCGCGCCTGTTCCGGCGCCATGTATTGCGGTGTGCCCAGGGTGAAGCCGGTACGGGTGAGCTGCTGACTCGTTTCCGTAAGCTGCACCAGTCCGAAGTCCATCACCTTCGGCACGTTCTGGTTGGCCAGCAGGATGTTGCGCGGCGTAAGGTCACGATGAACCATGCCCAGCCTGTGCACGTAAGCCAGGGCTTCCGCCACGGTGATGGCTGCGTCAAGCAGGATCTCCATCTTCTCGCTGTCAGGTTCGAAGGGACCCAGGTCCGTTATGGGGCCGCCATGGATGAGCTCCATGGCGAAGTAGACGTTCTGACCTGAACCCAGGTCAAAGATGTTGACGATGCCTGGGTGACTGAGGCTGGCGAGGGCGCGGATCTCACGCCTGAACCGCTCGCTGTCCGTCTCCGTCAGATGCGGACGCAGGACCTTGAGGGCCACCTCACGGTCCAGGTGCCGGTCACGCGCACGAAACACGTGAGCCATACCGCCCTGGCCCAGGTTGCCCTGGATCTCATAGCGGTCATCCAGCGTGTCACCTGGCAGGTACACGCTAAGACCTTAAGACTGCTGATCGAGTACGTCGAGTATTGCCGGGTCGAGCTCGCCTTCCTCGACCGCGCGATTGAGCATCTGGATGCCGAGTCTGACCACCTCGGACTTGGACACCAGGCGCTCCGGGTTTGACAGCTGGTAGGCAGTCTTGGTCAGCAGTGAGTCCTGCTCGTCAGTTATCACCACTTGTAGTCGCTTGCTTTTCTCTCTCTTCGGCACGATTCCTCCGACCGGGTGTTCGCCCGGTTGATCCGGTGAGGCACACCACTATTGCGTGAGTGTAGCATGTAGAGTGCGTTCTTGACAATGTTGTCTGTGCTGCTTACACTGCGGTTACTTGCTGTGTGTATGTTACACACGATTGCGGTTTGTGCCGCGTCATTGAGCGGGGGACAGGACGGAGAATCCAATTGAAGCCGGCATCGGAATCCTTCATCATCAGGGGCGGCACTCCGCTCAGTGGCGAGCTGACCGTCAAGAGCGCCAAGAACTCGGCGCTGTACCTTCTGCTCGCAACCTTGCTGACGGACGAGCCTGTTGAACTGCTTGACGTACCTGACCTGAGTGACGTGCGCGTCACCATCGAGATCCTCGAACACTTCGGCATGAAGATCGAACGCCGCGGACCGCACCTGAGCCTGCACGCCGCGGAACTGACCAGCCACACCGCCCCGTTCGCCCTGGTGAGCCGCATGCGCGCCTCCTTCGTGGCGATGGGCGCCCTGCTGGGCCGCACAGGCCGTGCCAGACTGTCCATGCCCGGCGGCTGCGCCTTCGGACCCCGCCCGGTTGACCGCCACATCAGTGCCTTCAAGGCCATCGGCGTGGAGATCAGCGAGGAAGGCGGTGACTTCTACGCCGAGGTTCACAAGCCGCTCAACGGCGTGGTTGACTTCGAGGCACCGACCGTGGGCGGCACGCAGAACGTCATCCTGGCGAGCGCGGTCGGCAGCGGTACCGTGGTGATCAACAACGCGGCGCTGGAACCCGAGATTCCAGACCTGGCGGACATGCTCAACTCGATGGGCGCCAACATCCAGGGCGCCGGTACTTCGGTGATCACCGTTACTGGCGTACCCCGCCTGCACGGCACCAGCTTCAGGCCGCTGCCGGACCGTATCGAGGCCGGAACCTACATGCTGGCCGCAGCCGCCACCCGCGGCACCATCACGCTGCGGCGTGTACGCCGCGAGCACCTGACCAAGGTGATCGAGAAGCTTGAGGAGACCGGCGTGCGCGTGCTGGACGCCGGGCCCGAAGCCCTGATCGTGGACGCCAGCGGTGAACTCAAGGCCGCTGACGTGACAAGCGCCGAGTACCCCAACATTCCCACCGACCTGCAGGCACCGTTCTCCGCCTACCTGGCCACCCTGCCGGGCGCCAGCGTGGTTCGTGACCGGGTTTACCCTGACCGCTTCACCCACGTAGAGGACCTGCGCAGTGCCGGTGCGGACGTCGAGATCTTCGAACGCACACTGATCATCCGTGGCGGACCCCTGGCCGCAGCCCGCATGCACGCCGCTGACATCAGGGCGGGCGGCGCAGTAGTGATAGCCGCCCTGGCAGCAACCGGCACCTCGGTGATCACCGGCCTGGAATTCATCGACCGTGGTTACGAGAGCATGGCCGAACGCCTGGCTGGCCTGGGAGCCAACATCAGGCGCGAACGCACTCCGGCAGCCAGTGAAGCCCCGCAGGTCACCGCTGCAGCAGTCCGCGGGGACTGAGCCTCACACAAAGAACAAGCGATGCAGGGCGCGACTATTCTTCGGTCGCGCCCTTCCTGACTTCGTCCCTGGGGCCTTCTTCAGCCTCGCCCGCCGGCTCTTCCTCCTCGAACTCACCGAAGTCCACCGTGGCGAAATCCGGCAGGGCGTAGTCCTCAGCATCGTCGAGTCCTTGGGATACCCGCTCAGCATCCTGCCCGGCCGACGCCGTATTGTCCGCAAACACTCCCACCCGCGGGGTTTCCGGTTCGTCAGAATCAGGCTCATCCTCAGTTGGCTCGGCAGATGGCGGTGCTTCCGCCTCGGCTGGCTCGACAGATGCCGGTGCTTCAGCCTCAGCAACATCGTCAGCTTCCGCCAGGGCGACCACGGTGGCTGCGGCAGCCGCGGCGGGCGCCGTCACCACGACGGGCCCGTCAGCATCCGGCTCTCCGTCAGCAGCTTCGGCCGGTTCCTCAATGTCGGGCGCCTCGTCCTCAGCAGCCTCGTCACTGGCTGCCGCCGCCTGCGGCCTGCCGGCCATGCCGCGCAGCACCAGTCCGACGCCGGCGACGCCGATACCAACCGCCATGAGTGCGAACCACACAGTGTTGGGATTCTCGATCAGGTTGACTTCCGTCACCGGCAGGACGCCGCCGGTAAGCGCCGCGAGCTGCGACTCGGTGTCAAGCGCCAGAACGTCCACGACAGGGAGAACCTGTTCACTGCTTGAGAACGCCCAGGGGTTCACGGCAGCTTCCAGGGGCCGCCAGCCGGTTCCGTGGAAGGGGGAGTAGAGCCCGGTCATGGCAGCCACGGTAGGCTGCGGCCAGGAAGGCAGATCGGTCATCACGTACAGGTAATCGTCAACGATCTGCAGTTCCGGTTCGAACTCTGTAAGCCCTGTGGGACCAGCCAGCCAGCCGCGGGCGTAATCACCCGTCAGCTGCAGAGCCACAGTCCAGGTCTCGCCATCCGGCATGACCATCCCGGAGCCGGGCAGAACTTCGCTGCTGCCCGAGTCTCCGCCACCGACGTACACCTCGATGATCGGGTGGGAGAAACCGTTCACCAGGTCCAGCGGGTTGGCGTACGAGCCGAGCTGCAGGCGCAACTCCAGTCGCTCCGACTCCAGCACGCTGACTTCCTGCAGGTCGAAGACCGCGAGGTTGCGGTAAAGGGCGCTGCTCGGCGGATCCAGGAGTTCCGCGGCGCTGGGTCCGACGGCGGGATCGGTAACGGTGAGCAGGGCGAGCATGAGTAATGAAGAGATCATCGGTCTGATTCCAATTCTTGAGTCAGCGGCCGCGGTTCCGCGCCCAGCCTTCGGCTTGTTGTTGCTTTGAGTAGTGCAGGAGCCACTCGGCCAGCACACCCGAATCATGATAGGCCTGCTCACCGCCTGCCAGCAGATCCAGAACCACATACTTGAGACCCTGGGACTCGAACTCGGCAGGGTCGTAACTCACCGGGCCGGCATTCTCCAGTTCGTACGCTGTACGGCGTGACTCGTCAAGCCTCTGGCCGTTCACCACCACCACGTCAGGCCAGGCGCCCAGGTGTTCCTGCAGTTTGCGCACGTGCCCGAAGGCGTTCAGCCCGTCAGTCTCGCCCGCCTCCGTCATGATGTTGCACACGTAAACCAGTGGCGCAGGACTGGCCAGCACCGCGTCGCGCACCTCCGCAACCAGAATGGGCGGGATGGTGCTGCTGAACAGACTGCCGGGACCCAGCACGATCACGTCGGCCGCCGCCAGCTGCGCGGTGACACGCGGCAGGGTGGGAACGTCTGCGGGTTCGATGCGCAGGCGCTCCACGGGCCCGGCCACGTCGCGCAGTGAGCTCTCACCACGCACCTCCACGTCCCCGGACTTGCTGGCCACCAGTGAGACCGGCTGCACGGCGGCGGGGTAGACGCGTCCCTTCAGGTCAAGCAGCGAATTGAGCGCGTCGATCGCCTTGCCGAAGTCGCCCTGAACCTCCGTCAGTGTGGTGATCAGCAGATTGCCGAAGGTGTGACCGCGCAGTTCCTTGCCCCGCACGAAGCGGTACTGCAACAGTTTGCCCAGCTCCCGGTCACGGTCCGAGAGTGCCGCCAGGCAGTCACTCAGGTCACCGGGCGCCGGCATGTCAAACTCCTGGCGCAGGCGCCCGGACGAACCGCCGTCATCAGCGACAGACACCACGGCCGTCAGGTTGGAGGTGTGGCTGCGCAGGCCACGCAGAAGCATGCTGAGTCCCGTGCCGCCGCCGAGGGCCACGATCTTGGGTCCGCGTGACAGCGTCAGCTCCTGGAACAGCACCTCCGCGGCCTCCGAGGGCCGCTCCAGCCAGTGCGACAGCAGAGACCGGTTCAGCTGGCCGACCGCGGCAACTGCGGTCACGATGCCGGCCAGCGTCACGGCCAGTCCCAGCCAGATGCCCCAGCGTTCCCAGGGCGAGCTGACGAGCACCGCTTCTATCGGCTTGGACAGAACCTCGCGGTCACCTGCGAACAGCCACAGGATCAACAGCGTCACGCCGATGACCAGCAGCACACCGCCGACCACTGCCAGGGTCACGTGACGTTTTACGCGCATGCCCGGCATCAGCCACAGCTTCAGGGAGCTGAACTTCTCCCAGGGCGGGCGTCTGGTCATGGCTCGTGTTCCGCCAGCGCCGCGGCCAGGTGCCGGTGTTCAACCTGCACCAGAAACTCGCCTGAAAGTTCACGCATGAGACGTTCGCTCACGGCCACGGAGCGATGCTGACCGCCGGTGCAGCCGATCGCCACGGTGTACTGGCTGCGCCCGCTGCCGACGGCCAGCCGGGTCATCTCCCGCACGAACTTGAGGATGCGTTCGAAGATCGCCTGGCCGCCACCCTCCAGCACGTATGCGGCGACCTCGGCTTCGGTACCGGGCTCGCTGCGCAGTCGCTTGTCGTAGTAAGGATTGGGCATCGTGCGCACGTCCAGGACCATGTCCGCGTCACGCGGCGTGCCGCGTTTGAAACCGAACGAGACCATTTGCAGCCTGAAGGAATGGCCCTTGCCGTAACGGCGGCTGAGGACATCGCGGAGTTTGGCTGCGGAGTAGTCGGTGGTGTCGATGGTCACTGCGGCCAATGCCCTTAACGGTTCGAGCGCCGAGTTCTCACGCCGGATGTCACTCGTCAGGGTGCCTTCCGCCAGCGGATGCGCCCGGCGGGTGAAGCTGTAGCGCTGGATTAGGCTGGCCTCGTCCGCCTCAAGGAACAGGATCTCGGGTTCGAAGCCGGCCTCGCGCAGGCTCTTCAGGCCGTCCTGCACGTCATCCAGGAAGCGTTCCGTGCGGGAGTCGATGGAGATCACCAACCGGTTCTCGCCACGCTCGCGCGCTTCCTGGGCTACCGCCAGCCACACGCTGGGCGGCAGGTTGTCCACTGCGAAGAAACCCAGGTCTTCCAGCGCCTGCAGCGCGGTCGTCTTGCCGGCCCCGCTGAGGCCGCTGAGGATGAGCGTCCTGTTCGCGTCGCTCACAGCCCCGGCCCCTGGGGAGTCTCAACGATGCAGGCGCTGACGGTATTGCCGCGCTCTATGACCGCGGTGCGGCCGGACTGCCACAGCAGCCTGCCCGTACAGATGTTCAGCTCGGTACCGCCGACGGCCGCGCGCACAACCTGCTGACCGCCGAGCGTGATCTGCTCGAAACGGTAGCTGGGTCCGAGTGAAGGCACGGTGGCCGGCTCGATCTCGGTAAGCAGCAGCCACTCGGCGTTGCGCATGCGAACGTAACCGGTGTAACCGGCCAGGTGCACGCGGAAGACGATCTGCAGGGAATCCTGACTCTGGATCGACCAGTCCGCAGGCTTGATGAAGCCCACGTCATCGCGTAAGCAGAAGGCGACCTCTGCACCTTCAGTCAACGGCTGGACCACGGCTTCATCCGTGAAACCGCCAGCCAGCAGTTCCGCCATGCGGGTTGCTGCCGGACGGCTGTCGAAGCAGCCAACCCTGACCCGCGTGTACTGCCGGCCCTCGAACATCGTGAACTCCGTGTAGGCGTCGAAACCCAGCGCTTCCAGGTCAGCTTCCGCTGCCAGTGCCTGCCGGTAATCGGGGAAGGCGACCGTCTGAACGGTCCACAGCTCCTGGGCGGTGGCTGCCCCGAACAACAGCAGCAGTCCGGCCAGAAGGCGCATCTACAGCAGGCCCTTGGTTGAAGGCAGGCTGGAACCCGTGACCCGGCAGGCGTCACGCAAGGAGCGGGCGAAGGCCTTCATGACCGCCTCGCACACATGATGTGCCTCCACGCCGGAAAGCACGCGCACGTGCAGGTTGGCACCGGCGTGATTACAGAATCCGCGAAGGAACTCGCGAAGGTGATGCACATTGAAGCCACCGGCGTCGCCCTCGAAGCCGGCCGGCTCAAAGGCGATCCAGGTGCGGCCGCTCAGGTCCAGCGCCAGTTGCACCAGGGTCTCGTCCATGGGCAGGAGGCTGTGGGCGTACCGTTCGATCCCCACACGGTCGCCCAGCGCCTGGTGCAGCACCTGCCCGAAGGCGATGCCGCAGTCTTCAGCCAGGTGGTGAACGTCAATGTGCAGGTCCCCGGTGGCTTTGACCGTCAGGCCGAAGTTGCCGTGCTTCTGCAACTGCTGAAGCATGTGGTCCAGGAAACCGTGGCCGGTCTCGATGGTGCCGCTGGCAGGGCTGTCCAGGTCCAGCCCGATGTTGATCTCAGTCTCGCTGGTGCTCCGCTGGACTATCGCCCGGCGTGGCTGTGCTGGCGCACTGTCTGTCAAGTCGTCACCCCCGTTGGTGGCTGTCCGGCCATGATAGCCGCCAGCGCGCTGATGAACTGCGAGTTCTCGTTCTCCAGGCCGACGCTCACCCGCAGGCAGCCGCTCAGGCCAGGCAGGTGATCCTGGCGGCGCACCAGCACGCCGCGCTCGAGCAAGGCACGATGAACGCCTTGGGCATCTGACACCCGGAACAGGATGAAGTTGGCGGCGGAATCATAAGCCTGCACGCCCGACTGTGCCCGCAGTGCGGCCAGCAGGCGACTCCGCTCAGCGATGGTGATCTGAATCTGCTGCTCCAAAGACGCTTCCTGCCGGAGCAGGGCCAGGCCCAGCTCCTCCTGCAGTGCGGAGACGGAGAAGGGAATCACGATCTTCTGCAGCTGCTCACCCACGTCAGCACTGCTCAGCGCGTAGCCGAGGCGGACTCCGGCCAGGCCGGCGGCCTTGGAGAAGGTCCTGAGCACAACCACGTTGCGCCGGCGCGCCAGTTCAGAGTTGTCAATGCCGGAGAACTGCTGGTAGGCCTCGTCAATCACCACCAGCCACTTGTCACCGGCAGTTTCGATCAGCTGCTCCAACTCCGCGCGCGCGTGCAGGTTTCCGGTCGGGGCGGCCGGCGAAGCGATGAAGAGAACGCCGCTTCCCTGGTGCAGTTCCGAGCCGAGGGTGGGCAGGTCCAGCCCGAAGTCATCCTTCAGCGGCACTTCCCTGAGCTGGCCCGCCAGCAGCCTCGCCTGCAGCGCGTAGACGGAGAAGGTGGGGCTGACCGTCAGGACTGTGCGGCCCACGCCGGCGGCGATGACCAGGCTCTGGATCAGCACGTTGGAGCCGCCTGCCACGGTTACGCCAGCAACGTCCCAGTCATGCCTGGCAGCCAGTGCCATCCGAAGCCTGAACGGCTGGAGGTCCGGATAACGGTTCGGCGCCAGGTTCGCCGCAGCCCGCTCGATGGCCGCCTTCAGCTCACTGCCGGGTGGCCACGGCGATTCGTTCTGGTCCAGCTTCACGGGAGCGTCAAGGGCCTCGAACCGGTACGAGCCCACCTGCCTGACTTCTTCGCGGATGCTCAACTCGGCCGGTCCTTCACTCACTGACCGCTGCGCGCGCGGGCTTCCTCGATCAGTGCCTCGAGCGTCGCGGCGAGTCCCGGTTGCAGCGTCACCGCCACGTCCCAGGAGGCGATGGCGTCCGAGTACCTGCTCAGGCCGAAGTAGGTGAGGCCAAGGTTCATGTGCGCCTGGGCGTTGTCGGCATTGGAGGCGATGGCGCGCCGCAGCAGTGGCAGCGCCAGGTCATAACGGCCCACCAGCAGCTGGGAGTAACCCAGGTTGTTGAGGACCACGTCACTCTCAGGCAGACCTTCGAGTGCAACCTCGTAGGCGGCGATCGCCTCACGCACCTGCCCGGTCATCTGCAGGACGTAGCCGCGGTAGAACGCGGCCAGGGGGCCACCACCGGCCCCGACGGCCTCGGTGAACTCCAGCAGCGCCGCACTGTCGTCCCCATTGCTCAGGGCGCTCAGTCCGCGCTGGAACGCGGCGCTGGCGGCAGCCGGCATCTCGATCGTCAGTCCGCCGGTAACCTGCTGCTGCTCACTGAGCTGATTCAGACCTGCCTGTGCAGGCTGCCAGTCCGGATCCAGACCCAACGCGTGCTGGAAGGCTGTTCTGGCCGCCTGTACGTCGCCCGTGCGGGCCAGCGCGTGGCCGTAGAGCGTAACGGTATCGGCGTCCGCCCCCGGAGCTGCCGCCAGCGGCTCCAGTATCTGCAACGCCGCCTGGGCCTGACCTTCCTCGAGCAGGAGCTGCGCCAGGTTCAGGCTCACCACGGCGGAAGTCCCGCTTATCGAGGAGAACAACTGCTCCGCCTCGGCAACCCGGCCGGAGGCGGCCACGGTGATGGCCAGCTGGTTTATCACTTCGATGTCATCCGGGTAGGCGGTATTCAGCGTACGCAGCAGCGTCTCAGCCTCGGCCAGGCGGTCAGCGCGACGCAGCAGGTGCGCCTCCGCCAGGCCCGGGATGGTGCTCTCCGGGAAGGCATTGCTGCCCTCGCGGGCGAAGGCGATGCCCTGCTCGGTAAGCTCCGGCGGCAGGTTGATCACCAGCGCATAGAGACTGGGGCTGGCTGCCATGGCGTCAGCGGCCTGCTGCCGCAGGTAACTGAGCGCACCCTCCGGGTCGCCAGAAGCGATGGTGCGCTGCACGAAGGTGCGGTGTATGCGGATAGATTCGGGCAGGTAGTTGGCAGCGCGCCGCAGCAGCTGCAGTGCCCGGGTGTTGTCACCTGTCAGTGAGACGAGGTCAAGCCACGCCTCCACCAGTCGGGGATAGGACTCGGTGGCCCGCTCCAGGCCGGCAACCGCCTCGCTGGTGTTGCTGGTCAGCATGGCGCGCGCTGCGAGCGCGGTGGCATGCCAGGAGTTCATGGCGAGTGCTTCGTCGTAGCGCGCCACGGCCTCGTCAAGCCGACCCAGCTGGCTGAGTATGATGCCGTGGTTCACGATTGCTTCGATGTCAGTCGGGTTCAGAGACAGTGCCCGCTCCGAGGCGTTGAGTGCTGCCTCGGAATCGCCGGC
>CAZBBU010000009.1:9368-15145 GCA_964489965.1 uncultured bacterium | reverse complement strand
TTCGCCACGACGGACGACGCACTGCAGTCGCTGGAGCCCGGTAATGTAGGAAAACCTCAGGTGTGAATCAATTCTGAAACATATGCGCCAATACCCTGCGCGGCTGTAGCGCGTCTTGCAATCACCGGAAGCGGCCAGTATAGTGACCCGCATGCTCCTCAAGTCCCAGGCAGGCTGCTGCTAACCGATGTTCGCTTTCATACTCCGCAGACTGCTGGGGCTGATCCCCGTGCTGTTGGGCGTGAGCACCGTAGTCTTCATTGTCCTGCAGCTGACACCCGGCGACCCGGCGCGGCTGATCCTTGGTGACTTCGCCACCCGCGAGGCCGTGGAGGCATTGCGCGCTGAGATGGGACTGGACCAGCCGATTCACATCCAGTACGGCCGCTACCTGGGTGACCTGGTGCAGGGTGACCTGGGACGCTCCATCACCCAACGCCAGCCGGTGATCAGCCTGCTCGGCCAGCGCCTGGGCGCCACCATGGAACTGGCCGTCCTGGCCATCATCGTGGCCACCATACTGGGCGTGAGCGTCGGGATACTGGCCGCCACGAGGCAGAACTCGTTCATCGATTACGTGGTCACCACCGTCTCACTGGTGGGCGTATCCGTACCCATCTTCTACCTGGGACTGCTGCTCATACTGTTCTTCTCTATCGACCTGGGCTGGCTGCCGGTCTCAGGCCGGGGTGACCCGCTGCTCTACAGCATCGGCCAGGCTTTCACCGGCAACTTCGCGCCGCTTGGGAACTCACTGAGGCACCTGGCGTTGCCTGCCCTTACCCTGGGACTTTCGTTCGCGGCGCTGCTCGCCAAGATGGCCCGCGGAGCCATGCTGGAAGTGCTGGAACAGGACTACATCCGCACGGCCCGCGCCAAGGGCGTCAGTCAGGGCGTGGTGATCATGAAGCACGCGCTCAAGAACGCGGGCGTACCGCTGCTCACCATCCTGGGCCTGCAGTTCTCCAACCTGCTCGGCGGTTCCGTGCTCACCGAGACCATCTTCGCCTGGCCCGGTCTGGGCCGCCTGGCGGTGGACGCCATCTTCAACCGCGACTTCCCGCTCATCCAGGGCACCGTGCTCACGGTAGCCGTCATCTTCGTCCTCATCAACTTGCTCGTTGACGTGGCTTACGGCCTGATCGACCCGCGGATCACCTACTCCTGACATGAACAAGCCACTCAAGCGCTTCACAAGAAACGTAAACGCGATGATCGGACTGGTCCTGACCATCATCCTGATCATCGTGGCCTTCAGCGCCCCGGCACTGGTGGTGGAAGACCCCCTGCAGATCGACTTCAGCAAGCTGAGCCAGAAGCTGGAACCACCCGGTGAGACCAGCCTGCTCGGCCGTGACAACTTCGGCCGCGACCTCTACTCCCGCATCATCATGGGCACACGCGTGAGCCTGATGGTCGGCTTCATCGCCGTGGCCGTGGGTGCGATAACCGGCTCACTGCTCGGCCTTATGGCCGGCTTCTTCGGCGGCTGGCTCGACGAGGTCCTGATGCGCATCGCCGACATCCTCTACGCCTTCCCGTCGATCCTGCTGGCGTTGTTCCTGGTGGCGGTGCTGGGGCCCAGCCTCGGCAACCTCATAGTCGCCATCGCCCTGGTGTCTGTGCCCGGCTTCGCCCGCATCATGCGCAGCTCGGTCATCAAGGTGCGCTCGCTCGAGTACATTGAAGCTGCCGGCGCCCTGGGTGTGTCCACCCCGCGGGTGATACTCAGGCACGTTCTGCCCAACGCGCTGGCACCGACCATCATCTACGCCTCGCTGTGCATGGCCACGGCCATCCTCACCGAAGCCGGCCTCTCGTTCCTGGGCCTGGGTGTGCAGCCACCCACCCCGTCCTGGGGCGGAATCCTGGCCGAGGGACGCGATTTCCTGCGCACCGCACCATTCGTCATGAACTTCAGCGGCCTGGCCATCCTTATCGCCGTAGTGGCCTTCAACATGCTCGGCGACGGTCTCAGGGACGCTTTCGATCCACGCTCCAAGGCCTGAATCAGGGGGACAGCATGCAGGACATAACCGTCAACGGAGTCAACCTCAAGGTGCACGTGCAGGGCAGCGGCAGTCCGCTCTTCGCGCTGCACGGCGCACCCGGCAACTCCAGTCACGTGGAGCCCAGCACCTCGTTCGGTCCGCTCTCCGACCGGCACACGGTGATCACCTACGACGCGCGCGGTTCCGGTGAGTCTGACGCCGTGGGGCCCTACAGCCACGAACAGTGGGTGGCCGATCTGGACGCCCTGCGGGAGCACTTCGGGTACGAGCGCATCATCCTGGGCGGTGGCTCCTACGGCGGCTTCATCGCTCTCGAGTACGCGATTCGCCACCCACAGCGCGTGTCCCACCTGATCCTGCGCGACACCGCGGCGCGCGACTGGGGCGAACAGGCCAAGGAGAACGCTCGCATGCGCGCTCCCGAGCTGGGCATCAGCGAGGAAGTGCTGAACAAGATCTTCGACGGTACGGTCGAGGACAATGACGATTACCGCCGCTGCTTCACCGCGATCGCACCGCTGTACGACGTGAACTTTGATGCGGCGAAGTCAGCGGAACGCATCGCCGCCACCCGGTTCAACTACGAGACCAAGAACTGGGCCTTCGCCCGCAACCTGCCGGATTACGACATCAGGGAGCAGCTGAAGTCCCTTCAGGTTCCGACCCTCATCACGGTCGGCCGGCACGACTGGATCACCCCGGTGGCCGCGAGCGAGGAACTGCACTCCGTTCTTCCGAACAGTGAGCTCGTGGTGTTCGAGAACTCGGGCCACTCACCACAGAAAGAAGAAAGTGCCGCCTGGTTGGCCACGATTCGTGACTTCCTCCGGCGGCACGGGACTTGCTGACCAGACTTCAGCGGTTGCGCTGCAGGAAGCTCCGGATGGCCTGTATCCAGGCGTCGTGCTCCTCGATCTGCGGGGAGTGTCCGGAGTTCTCAAAGATGACCAGCTCGCTGTTGGGCAACAGGCTGTGCAGCTCCTCGCTGGCCGCGGGTGGCGTGATCCAGTCATGGCGGCCGACGGTGATCAGCACCGGCACCTGAATCTCCTGCAGGCGGCCACGCAGGTCGTAGTTGGGCAGACTGTGCGCGAAAGCCATGTTGTGCGTCTCGGCGTGCACGGTGAGGGCGCTCAGCTTGTGCTCGGTCTTGTCCGGGTCGTAGTTCACGTCGTAGAGCGGCGCGATGGTGGCGTACACCTCGCGGTAGTGTTCGTCGCTCTCAAGCCGGCCGTCGAACATGGCGTCCAGCGTCTCGGCCGTGATGCCGGGGAACTCAGTGGCGCGCTTCAGGGCGTTCTGCTTGGCCACTTCGTTGAAGGCGAACGACGCTGACGTGTCTCGCAGGATCAGGTGACTGACCCGTTCCGGATGCGCCAGGGCGTACTCCAGGGTGATGAAGCCGCCATAGGACCCGCCCTGCATGATGAAACGCTCCACGCCGAAGTGTTCACGGATGGCGTCAACGTCCGCGACCCACTGCTCGTGGGTGTAGGGCGGCTTGAGCTCTGACGATCCGGAGCCACGGGCGTCGAAGGTGATGATGCGGTACTCGTCAGCCAGCGGCTTCAGCGCGGTGCTGGGCTCGCTGTGGCTGGAGAGCCCCGGCGCTCCGTGATGGCCGATGATGACGGGTGCGTCTTCCGGTCCCTGCGTGTGCACGAACAGCTCGGCTCCATTGATGTTCAGTCTCATGTCAGATCCTCTCAGTTGTCGTATGCGCCGTGGCGCTCCAGGAAGTCGCGGATGGTGGCCACCCACTTGTCATGTTCTTCTATCTGCGGCGAATGACCGGATTCCTCGAACACCACCAGTTCGCTGTTCGGCAGCAGCGCGTGCAGTTCCTCGCTGGCTTCGACCGGGGTGATCCAGTCGCGCCGGCCCACCGTGATCAGGACGGGCACCTTCAGTCCGGGCAGCTGCTCGCGCAGGTCGTAGTTCGGCAGGTTGTGGGCGAAGGCGAAGTTCTTGGTCACGTAGTTGAAGGGGATCCTGGCGATGCGCTCGGCGGTCGCCACCGGGTCGTAGTTCTTGTCGTAGAGCGGGGCGATCTTGCTGAAGGTGTTGCGGAAGTCCTCGTTGCTTTCCATCAGCCCCAGGAAGGTCTTGTCCAGCACCTCCTGGGTGATCTCGGGGAACTCGTCAGCCCTGGCGAGGGCGTTCTTGCGGGCCTGGAAACCCCAGTCGCGCGCGGCGGTGTCCCGCAGCAGCACGTGACTGACCCGGTCCGGGTAGCGCAGCGCGTACTCCAGGCTTATGAATCCACCGTAGGAACCGCCGGCCATGATTATCTTCTCGAAGCCGAAGTGCTCACGCAGCGCGTCCACGTCAGCGGCCCACTGCTCGTGGGTGTAGGGCGGGATCGCGTCCGATGCGCCGGAGCCACGGGCGTCGAACGAGATGACGGTGTGCCGGTCCGAGAGGGCACCGAATGACTTGCGTGGCTCGGCGTGGGTGGCCAGGCCGGGCGCTCCGTGGTGGGTGATTATGGGGCTGCCGCTGCCGTCCTTGAACACTTCCAGTTCGGCACCGTTGACTTTTATCCGCACTTTCTGCTCCTTTAAGTTTCAGGTCCCGCCCAGTGTTGCGGCGGGACCTGAATGCTGCTTAAGTCCGGGCTCTCAGTCGAGCCAGACGTTGTTGTAGGGCGTTACCAGGTCCATGCGCGAGTTCGGGTTCACGAACACGTCATGCACGTTGTTGCGCCAGCCGATGTTGAAGGTCTGGTGGTAGGCGGCGATGTGCGGCACGTCCTCCACGAAGACGATCTGCTGGATCTGGTGGTAGAGCGGCAGGCGCTCGTCCATGTCGCGCAGCTGCTGGGCTTCTTCGAGCATGCGGTCGACTTCAGGGTTGCTGTAGCGCATGGTGTTGAAGGTCGTGGAGTTGTCAGCCCAGGCTTCGGGGTCCGAGTGGAACATGTCGTAACTGTAGTTGTTCGGGTCGGTGCCGGAGGTCCAGCCCAGGATCCACATCGGTGCCTCGCCGGCGTAGGTGAGGGGCAGCATGCTGCCCAGCTCGATGGCGCGGACTTCCACGTTGACGTTCACCAGTGACAGGGCAGCCTGGATCAGTTCCGCCAGCTGACGGCGGTTGGAGTCAGTGGGGGTGTAGATGACGGTGTCGAAGCCGTTCGGGTAGCCAGCGGCTGCGAGTTTGGCCTTTGCGCCCTCCACGTCGTAACCAGGGAAGTTGTCAACGAGTTCCTGCGAGTAGCCCAGGTTGCCGGGCGACATGCTGGTGTAGGCACGAATGGCGCCCACGCCCTGGAAGATGGAGTCGACCAGCTGGTCCATGGGGATGGCGTCACGGATGGCCTGGCGCACCAGCGGGTCGGCCAGCGGGCCGGCTTCCGTGTTGAAGGCCAGGTAGTAGTAGCTGAGGGTCGGGGTGGTGCCAACGGTGACCAGCTCGTGATCCTGCATGCGCAGCAGGTCATCGGCGCTGAGGCTCATGACCACGTCGGCGCCGCCGACTTCGAGTTCGATGGCGGCCACGGAGCGCTCGGGGATCGAGCGGAACTCGACGCCGTCGAGGTTGGGGCGGGCCAGCCAGTAGTCGTCGTTGCGCTCCAGGACCAGACGGTCGTTGCGCTGCCAGGAAACGAACCTGAAGGGGCCGCTGCCCACGGGGCTGATGGCGTAGTCGTCGGCGCCCAGCTCCTGGTGAGCCTTGCTGGAGGGGATGCCGAAGTAGGTGATTTGGTCAAGGAAGGCGGCATTCGGGGCGGGCAGCGTCAGTTCGACGGTGTAGTCGTCCACGGCC
>CAZBBU010000009.1:0-9358 GCA_964489965.1 uncultured bacterium | reverse complement strand
CACGCTTTCGATGATGCTGAAACGGCCCAGCCACTGGCTCTGCAGCTCCGGGTTGGCGGCGGACTCGAAGGCGTAGACCACGTCGGCAGCGGTGAAGGTCTCGCCGTTGTGGAAGGTGACGCCTTCACGCAGCTGGAAGGTGTAGGTCCGGCCGTCCTCGCTGAGTTCCCAGTCGGTGGCCAGCATGGGGATCAGGTTCAGGTCCTGGTCGTAAGTGACCAGGGAGTCGTGGATCTGCATGAAGATGATGCTGGAGGGCACGTTGTTGGTCGTGATGGGATCCAGGCGGGTCGGCTCGCTGACGGTGGCGATCTTCAGCACGCCGCCTTCAACCTGAGCTGCCGCCAGGCCGATGAAAAGAGTGAATACGAGCAACGCCAGTTTCTTCATTGACTGCCTCCGTTGGCTGTGGTCCCTACCCAGCCGGGACCGGTTTGACTATTGGCATGACTGGGTTGCCGGTCAGGATAGCGTATGTCAAGTCTCATATGCAATAGATGAAACATTGTGTATTCGAAATGTTGCAGACACTTCATCATGGTCTCAGCCGAGGGTCGTCTCGCGGGGAGCGAGCTCGGCGCTGGCATCTCCAAGCACTTTCGTGGCACTCCGGATTGCGTCCAAGGTGCGGTTCAACTGACGCCGCACACCGGTGAGGACGAAGCCGTAGTTGTGATCGCCTTCCAGCTCATCCAGCGAGAAAACCGGATTGAGACCCGGGAACAGGCTGCTGGGGGTGTTGTGCATGATCGGCGACCACTCGGCCGGATCGTGCGCGTAACGGCCGCCGGTCGAGTAGGTGACCGGCATCAGGTGACGGCTGAAGGCCATGATCGCCCGGTTGGCGACCGCCGGTTCGCGGCCTGCCAGTTCCATGAAGCTGGCGGCGGTACGCTCGAGTTCCGAGGCGGCCGCCAGGAGTGATTCAGAGTCGAGATGACGCAGTGCCGCCTCCTGGAACCTGACGGCGTAGCGCTGCAGCTCCGCCGCGGAGGCGCGCGGATCGATGGGCAGCAACTCGGCGTTGGCCAGCGCCTCGACCGCGGTGAGGCTGATGCGGGTATCGAGGGTCAGGACCTCCGAGTCCGCCTTGTCGCGGGTGTCAGCACTCGAGTGCCACCACCAGGCGTTGGCGCAGCCGCCGGTCCACGACTTGCGCTCCGGGTGGCCCTTGGGCAGGAAGGGGTAGGTGCTGAAGGCCGGAACGCCGTTGGCCAGGAACGACTGGTCGGCTGCGCGTGAGGGTCTGTGAACCTCCGGGTCCTGGCCCGTCAGCTGGTTGATGGTGTCACTGCAGAACTGCTGGATCTCCGCGGTCGTGTGCCGCGCCACGTAAGTGGTGGCGTCCCGCACGCCGGGTGAATCGATGTTGTGATAGGCCACGCAGTTGTCGGCCAGGTCGAAGAACTGGGTGTCCGCGTACCAGGTGCTGCCGGAATAGCGTCCGTGCGAATGGCCGGGCCACCAGCACAGCCGCACCGAGCGGTTCAGCTGGCCGCTGTGCTCCTGCAGGATGCGGGCCAGCTCCAGAAGGCAGGCGTCACCGGTCGCGTTGTCGGTGATGCCGATCTCCCAGGAGCAGTAGTGGGCACCGACCAGGATGAACTGCTCCGCGTCCTTGCCGTTGCCGCCGATGCGGGCCTCGGGGAGCTTGCTGCGGTACCAGCCGGTCTCGACCCTGGTTCTCATCCGCACCTGCAGCTGGCCCTGGGCCAGGCGCGCCTTCAGCTGCTCGCCGACCGGCCGCGAGACCGATACGGCCGACAGCCGCGGCAGCCGGTCCAGCTGGTCCATGGTGGGTGTGCCCCAGATGGTCGTGGCGATCATGTTGTGCGCCACCTCGCCCTCGTTCACGAAGATCAGTCCGGCCACTCCGGCGCGGCTGGCTTCCAGCACGGTGATGGGAGTGCAGAGGCCGTCAACCATCACGATGCGGCCCGCCTGACCGGTGAAGTCCGGGCTCTTCAGGTAGTGGACCTCGCCGCTGAGCCCGTCGGTCGACTGGGTGAAGCTGTGCGTGAGGCACTCCAGTGTCAGGGGTTCTTCCCCCAGGACCTCCAGGCTGGCTTCACGTGGGTAGCTCAGGAAGGCATCGAACTCGTGCACCTGGTGGGGCACGCCGTATTCGGCCAGTTTGCCTGTTATGTAGTCGGCGGCGGCGTCCTCGCCCGGACCGCCGGTATCACGGCGCACGTTCTCGAACCAATCCAGGTGCGCATCCAGCCGGGCGGTGTCTACCGCGTCCCTCAACTGCTCTTGCAGGTTCACTTCGACTCCTCGTCAGGCCTCACTGCAGGATTTACCGTGCACGAGCCGGCTGTCAAAGCCGCTGCAGGTACAATGAAACACATGCGCCAGACTATAGCGCATGTGTAGCAGTTGAAACAATAAGCGGGATTTTGCTTCAGTCGCCCAGGACCGGCGTACGCGCGGTCTTGAGCCGGTAAACGCGGTCGGAGTTTATCTTGTCCAGCTGCTCCAGCCGGGACGTCGCCGCGTCGCCCAGTTCCTCCGCCACGCCCTCGATGAGCGCGCTGGCCAGGCTCATGACCGGCGTGTAGTTCTTGAAAGTACCCTCGCCGCTCGCCACCAGCGTGAAGTCCGACAGGCGGGCCAGTTCCGACACGCTGGAACCGGAGATGGCGATGATGGTGGCGCCATGCCGGTTGCGCGCCTCGCTGACCGTCTCCAGCGTCTGGATCGCCGGCCGGCCCAGGCTGATGGCCAGCACGACATCGCCCTCGGAGAGATCGACAAGCTGCTCGTGCAGGTCATTCCAGTCGTAACGGAGGTAGGTCACGTTCGGGCGCAGCAGCCGCAGCGCGAACGACAGGAACACGGCCACCCCGCTCGAGGCACGCAAGCCGGTGATCAGCACCCGCTCTGCCCGGCACAGGGCAGCCACCGCGCCAACGAACACCTGCTCGTCCAGGTTCTCGTACGTCTGGCGCAGGCTCTCCATGTCCTTGTGGTAGTTGCGTTCCAGCAGCCCGTCGCCGCCTTCGAGCGAGCTCTTGACCAGCGCGCCGAGGGAGAAGTGTTCCTGCAGGTCATCCTGCGCGGCCCGCTGCATGTCCGTGTAGCTGTCGAAACCCAGCTTGCGGGAGAACCTGACGATGGTGGCTTCACTCACGCCGGAGCGGCTGGCCACTTCGTTGACGGTGAGGTAAGCCAGGCGTTCCAGGCTCGGTTCGAGCCATTCCGCCACGACCACTTCTGACTTGGTCAGCGTGCGGCGTCGCTCGCGGAGCCTTTCTCGTATCTGCTTCATTTGCTGCTCAGACTAGCAGGTTGTCAAGTAGGCCGGCCAGTAGTGAGCGCGCCAGAATGACGGGTCTGCCGAGTTCCTCGGCCACCACCTGACGCATGTCCTCGTCCATGCCCACGCAGGACATCCAGATGAGTTGCGGTTCCTGTCCGCGCAGTTCCGCGGCGGCGGTGCGGGCCGCCTCAAGTCGCCGGTCGTCGTACGGGAAGGCCGAGGTCACCACGGCATCCACGCCGCGTTCGCGCAGCCCCGCCAGGGTCACCTCCACCTGTCCGGCGGACGGCTTGATCACGCCCAGCCTCGCGTTGCCGGCGAGCGATTCCACGGTCGCGGGGAACACACGGCCTGGGTTCACAACGGGCACTGGTGCGGTGATGGCGGACCAGTCGGCACCGCAGACAATGACTACGAGGTCCGCCCCCTGTTCCACCAGCGAGTCGACCACCCGCTGCATGCGCGGCAGCGCCAGCCGGTAGGAGAGCCTGGCCGAGCCGCCGTCGCGAAGGCGTGTGACCATGTGCAGGCCTTCGTCACCCTCGTCCAGCGTGGCCATCTCGGCTTCCTCCAGGTCGTCCAGGACTCCGCCTTCGATGACCCGCACGGGTCTGCCGAGTTTGTTCACCAGGTAGGGCACAAGATCGGAACGCGGGGTCTGCCCGATGGTGGCGAAACCGACGGTGGGCAGCTTTTCCTCAGTGAATGACATGCGTCAGGCTAGCACGGGACTGAAGCATTTGCGTCGTGATGCGTGTGTTGTAACGTGCTTGCCCTGACGGTGCAAGGATGGGGCAGGAGGATCACAATGGAAGTCAGCTTCAACCAGGCTGAAAGTCGCTTCGAGGTCCAGCTGGCTGGCGCCAGTGAGCCGGCAGTGCTGGATGTCCGCAAGACGCCGGACAGCTGGACACTGCGTCACACCGGCGTGCCGTCCTCGCACTCCGGCCGTGGCGTGGGCGGGGCCCTGGTGAAAGCGGCACTGTCCGCGGCCCGCGAGGCTGGTGTGCTGGTCAAGCCCGTCTGTCCCTTCACCGCCGCCTCCATAAAACGTCACCCTGAGGAACTGGACCTGGTGCATCCCGAGTGGCTCCACGCGGTGGAACGCTGAACAGGCGACAACTACCTTCATCTTGAAGGTGGCATTATTGGAGTGTGATCTCTGAAGGACTGCTGAGCGCCTGGGGAGCCCAGGTGGTGGGACGCCACACGCTGCCCGCCCAGCCCGGCGAGTCCGTTCCCCTGCCCACAGGCCTGGCCGAACCCCTGCGCCGGGCGCTCACCCACGCCGGTATCGAGAGGCTGCACCTGCACCAGCGCGACGCCATCGCCGCGAACTTCAGGGGCCAGAGCGTGCTCCTCACCACCGGCACGGCCAGCGGCAAGAGCCTGGCCTACCAGATCCCGGCACTGAGCGAACAGCTGGCCCGGCAGGATGCCACCAGCCTGATGCTTTACCCCACCAAGGCACTGGCGCACGATCAGGCCGGGAGCTTCAGCAGGCTCGCCCAGGCGGCCGACCTGGAGCCAGGCAGCGTGGCCAGCTACGACGGCGACACGCCCAGCGGCCAGCGACCCGCCATCCGTGCAGGCGCACGCACCCTGATCAGCAACCCGGACATGCTGGGCGCCGGCATCCTGCCGCATCACACGCTGTGGCGGCGCTTCCTGTCAGGCCTCTCGCTCATCGTGGTCGACGAGATCCACACCTACCGCGGCGTGTTCGGCAGCCACGTAGCCGGGGTGCTCAGGCGCCTGCTGCGGCTGGCCCGGCATTACGGCGCCGAACCGCGCTTCGTGCTCACCAGTGCCACACTCGGCAACCCGCTGGAACACGCCCGCAGGCTCACCGGCCAGGACGTTAAGCACATCGAACGCGACACGTCACCGAACTCCGGTCGTGACTGGATCCTCCTGCAGCCACCCCTGCTCGACGCGGAACTGGGCCTGCGCCGGCCGGCGCTCCAGGAAGCGATGGGCCTGGTGGAGCGACTCGTGGCGGACGGCAAACAGGTACTGCTGTTCTGCGGCTCGCGCCAGTCGGTGGAAGAAGCGGTGCTGGGGCTGCGCGGCCGCGTGCCGGGCATCCGCTCCTACCGCAGTGGGCTGCTGCCGGCCGAGCGCCGCCAGATAGAGAGGCAACTGCAGGACGGCAGCGCCCGCGCCGTCGCCACCACCAACGCACTGGAACTGGGGGTCGACATAGGCGGTGTGGACGCAGTGGTCATGGCCGGCTACCCGGGCTCCGCAGCCGGTTTCCGTCAGCAGGCTGGCCGCGCCGGCCGCCGTGACGCCCCTGGCAGTGCGGTGCTTGTGCTGGGAGGCGGGCCACTCGACCAGTACCTGGCCCGTCACCCCGACCACCTGTTCGGCGCCAACCCCGAACGCGCCCTGTGCGATCCCGATCACCTGCTCATAGCTCTGGACCACCTGCGCTGTGCCACCTTTGAGCTGCCGCTTGAGAGCGGCGAGAGCTTCGGCGGCCTCGGCCCCCGGGAAGTGGAGCTGCTGCTGAAGCAGCTGAGCCAGGACGGTGAGGTGCACCTGGCCGCCGGCAAGGGCTACTGGCTGGGTCAGGACTACCCCGCCCAGCGCATCAACCTGCGTTCGGCCGGCAACCAGCAGGTGACCCTGGTGGCTGACGGCGCAACCATCGGCACCGTGGACGCGACCAGTGCCCGCTGGCTGGTGCACGAGGGTGCCATCTACCTGCATGACGGCACGCCTTACATTGTGAGCGAGCTGAACCTGGAAGAGCTGACGGCACGACTCGAGGCCACAGATAACACTTACCTGACGCGCGCCACCCGCGAAACCCGCATCGAACCCGCCGACGGCCCACTGGCTGCGCAGCCTGCAACCGGCGCAAGCCTGTTCAGCGGCGACGTCCTGGTCACCGAGACCGTCACCGGTTACAGGCGGCTGCTGCGCCAGACCATGGAGACTCTCGGCCGCTACCCGCTGGACTCGGAACCGGCGACCCTCTACACCGTCGCCTACGGCTTCTCACCGCTGGAGAGCGTAGTGCAGCAGCTGCGTGACAGTGGCTCCTGGAGCAACGACCCCAACGATTACGGGCCCGACTGGCCGCGCATCCGCCGACAGGTGACCGCCCGTGACCTGGAGCGCTGCACCGTCTGCGGCACCGCCCGGAGCAGCGGGGTACCGCTGCACGTGCACCACAAGATCCCTTTCCGCGCCTTCGCCACGGCCGCCCAGGCCAACCGGCCCGATAACCTGGTGACCCTGTGCCCCAGCTGCCACCGAAGGGCCGAGCAGGGCGTGAAGATCCGCAGCGGCCTGAGCGCCGTGGCCCACGCGCTGCGCTCGCTGGCGCCGCTGCTGGTCATGTGTGACGGCCGTGACCTGGGCGTGCACAGTGACCCAGCCAGCCCACTGGCGGCGGGCGCACCGGCACTGGTTGTCTACGAGACCACCCCCGGCGGTGTGGGCCTGGTGGGCGAACTCGCGGCCCGACATCACGAACTCCTCGTCGCCACCCGTGACCTGATCTCAGGCTGCGGCTGCCCGGACGGCTGCCCTTCCTGTGTGGGCCCGGCCGGCGAGCCCGGCCATGCCGGCAAGGACGAGGCACTGGCGCTGCTGGGGCTGCTGACGTGAGTGACCTGCTCAGGCGCCTGCGGGCCATGCGTGGCGATGCTGAGACTGAGAGGTCTGTGCCCTTGCCCGGTGACTCCGGGTTGAAACAGGCAGCCGTCGGGCTTGGAGCCCAGGTGGTCGAGGCGGAAGCCGGCGTGCACTTTGTCAAGGATCTGACCTGGACGGCTGGTGCCCGGCATGGCTCGGCGGAAGTTGGTCGCGGCCCGCTCCATCCGCTGCTCCTGCGCGAGGCAGGCGCGGAAGCCGGTGGCCGTGTCCTGTACCTGGATACGGAGACAACCGGACTCAGCGGGGGCGCCGGAACCTTCGCCTTCCTGATCGGCGTGGGGAGTCATGACGCGGACGGCTTCAGGGTCCGGCAGCTGCTCCTGCCCGGACCCGAGCACGAAGTGTCACAGCTTCAGGCGTTCGCCGGTCTCGCGGCTGGCGCCTCGGCCGTGGTGACTTACAACGGAGGCAGCTTCGACCTCCCGCTCCTGCGCGGCCGATTCGCCCTCCATGGGCTGGCCGATCCGCTGTGGCAGGTGCCGCACCTGGACCTGCTGACGCTGGCGCGCCGGCTCTGGAAACAGACGTTGCCCGACTGCAGTCTCGCTACGGTGGAGCGCCGCATCATGGGCGTGATCCGCGACCATGACGATGTTCCCGGTGCCGAAGTACCGGCCCGTTACCAGACCTGGCTGCGGAACAGGAACCCTGAAGAGCTCAGCGGCGTGCTGGGCCACAACGCCACCGATATCGTGGCCCTGACCGCGCTGCGTTCCCACATCGAACGGCTCCTGCTGCAGCCCGATTCCGGCCGGCCGGCCGAACTGCAGGGACTGGGTCTGTGGCTGGCCCGGCTTGGTGAGGGAGACAGGGCACTCGACCACCTGCTCGAGGCCGGAGCGAAACGCCCGGAAGCGGCCTGGCAGGCCTCCCTGTTGCTGAAGCGGGCCGGCCGGCTGTCCGAGGCGGCCGGACTGTGGCTGGTGCTTGGCCAGGGTGGTTCGGCCGCCGCCTGGGTGGAACTGGCGAAGTACCAGGAACATGTGCAGCGGGATTTCGCCGCCGCACTTGACTCGGTTGCGGCTGCCAGCGCTTGCCGTGACGCAGTGCCTGCCGAGCTGGAAAGGCGGCGTCTGCGGCTGCTGAGGCGTCAGTCCTACGGTGCCTGAGGCGGCTCGATCTCCCTGCCCCGCCGCCTGAACTGCTGTTCGAACTCCTGCGCCAGCTCCTGGGCGTCAGGCTGGTTGTCCGCCGCACGCTCCAGCGAGAGCCTCAGGGCCATCACGTAGGAATTGCCCATGGCGGCCGTGAGTGCCGAGGCGGTCGTGGCAGCGATGAAGCCGCCGGCAGCGGTTCCCAGTCCCGGCACGAACTTGAGCAGGGCGCCGGCCAGCGCCCGGGTGGCATAGCCCGTGCCGGCAACGCCCAGAGCGCTGGCCAGCACTGTCTGCAGGTAAGTCTGAGAGAACCTGACGCCGAAGGTGGCGTTGATGCCTGCCAGCATGCCCAGCTGCACGGGCGCCAGGGTGAAGAGGTTCGACATCGGCAGGGGCACCGCAGCAGCGGCGGCGGCACTCACGCTGGCGGCGCTGACCACGGCGCGGGCACGCCGCACCTTGAGGTCCATCGACACTTTCTGGGCCGCAGCCAGCGCGTTGCGGCTCGCTTCCGGGATCAGCTCCATGGTAGCTTCCAGCAGTTCCTCCAGTCCGAAGGGCCGCAGCACGTGTCCGTCATCCAGCACTTCGCTCAGTGCCCGCAGCCGGTAGACGCCGTGCGCATGCGGGATCAGCTCCCGCACCACATCGGCGAAACCCTGGTCCGAGCGGGCCTTGGTGATGACCACCAGGACCGGCACGCCGGTGGCGTGCAGCAGACGGGCCAACTCGATCTCGGCTTCCTGAACCCGCCGGCTGTCCTCGCTGATGCACAGCCAGCAGGCGTGAATCTGCTGTTTCTCGTCTCCCGTCCTGCGTTTGTTGATGAGCTGCTGCAGTTCCTGCAGGGTCTCGCGGTAGCGGGCGGTCTCGAGGCCTCGCGTGTCGAACAGCGTGAGTGGGAAGCCCTTGCGTGAGTACTCGCGGGTCCCCAGCGTCACCGGTCGGCCCTGGCCCGTCTGCGCCAGGTTCTCGCTGAAAACCGCGTTGACCAGTGTGCTCTTGCCGACGCCGGTTATGCCGGCCATCAGAAGGTTGAACTGGCCACGCAGTTCAGCGGCCTGTTTGATGCTGTCGGTGAGCAGTTTGTCCAGATCCACAGCCATGTGGTTGCAGCATAGCCGCCTGTGGTCACGCGCCGCATCCGCCGAAAGTCGGGTGCCGGGGCCGCGGAGGCGTGCATACTCTACAATTGGTTGATTCACGGGAAAACGTGTTCATCTAGGAGGGCAAAAAGTTGAAAGTTTACAGGACTCTTGCGGCGCTGGTCGCCCTGGTGGTGCTAGGCATCATCGTGATATTTGGCAGCATCTACACCGTGGATGAAGGC